>CAZTAB010000514.1:0-6261 GCA_964611475.1 uncultured Verrucomicrobiota bacterium
AATCACCGAGAAAATGAGCGCGCTGATCGAGAATAAGGCCGGGCTTCTGGGGTCCAACGTCACAGCATCTGCCATTTTTCTCGTGGACGGAAAGCCACCACCGCCCGGGTTTCGGCTGGTTCAGCCCGACCTGGCCGACACGTTCCGGGCGATCGTCCATGACGGCGCGGCGGCAATCTATGGGCACGGAGGAGCGGAGCGGATTGCGAGTGCGGCGCAGGAGGCGGGAGGGGTTCTCTCGTTTCGCGACCTTGTGCAGTACGAGCCCGTGACAAGGGATCCGGTATCCGGGCGATACAGGGAATTCGACCTTTTTGCCATGGGGCCCCCGAGCCGCGGTGGCATCGTTGTTCTTCAGGCGTTGCGGATTCTTGAGTCGTACGCCATGTCCGAACTCGCTCCCGGACATCCCCGCTTTCTGGCCCTGCTGATCGGGGCACTGTACGAAACGTACCAGTCGGGCGACCGGCATGTTGCGGACCCGGCGACCACCGAAATCGACGTGGAGTTCCTCCTTTCAGACGATAGGGCCAACGACGCCCGCACACGAATCGGAATTCCCACGGTTCTCCCGGTTCCGGAAGCCCGCTCGACTTCGGCACACGCGCACGCCGGTGCAGCCGGTCCAAGTTCGGTTGTCGACGACTCGGGAAACACGACTCCTCTTTCCATCATCGACGGCGAGGGCAATGCGGTCGCATTCACCTTCACAATCAACTATCACTTCGGATCTGGAATCGTCGTGCCAGGCATGGGAATCCTCCTCAACAACGAGTTGGACGACTTTTCCCTGGCGCCGGGGCACATCAACGCGCCCGCGCCCGGAAAAATTCCACGATCCAACATGACGCCCATGATTGTGGCCCGGAATGGGAAAGCGATGGCAACGCTTGGATCGCCGGGCGGTGGGCGCATTCCCGGCACCCTAATCAACATCCTTATCCACAAGATTGATTTTGGCCTGCACCTGGACGACGCGATCGAGGCGCCGCGGATTTACGTGGACATCAAGGGAAAGCGAATTCTATACGAATCGAGGATCCCGGAAGAGGCCTTGTTGGAAGCCCTGCGAATTCTGGGAGATCCCCTCGTCGCCTTTGAGCTCGAAAAGAAGCCCGCATACGACCGCTACTTCGGGGGCGCTCAGGGAATCTGGCTGGCCGACGATGACAAATCGGGGCCCAGATACCAGGGCGGTGCGGATTCCCGCCGGGATGGCGTGGCCCGTTCTCCGTGAATGACAACGCCACAAGGACCTTCGGGTTCTGGGGCGCGACCGGGATCGGCGTGGGGGCAATTGTCGGTGGCGGAATCCTCCTGCTTGCAGGCGTGGCTTTCTCCAAAACCGGTCCCTCGGCAATTCTTGCGTTTGCCCTGAGCGGCACGCTTGCGTTCATCACCGCCCTTAGTTTTGCGGAATTATCGACGCGCTTTCCCCAATCCGGCGGTTCGTATGCCTTCGCGAAAAGAGTCTATTCCGCTGAGACCGCGTTTACGGTTGGCTGGGTCGTCTGGTTCGCTTCGATCGTGGCGGCCGTGTTATACGCGATCGGTTTCGCCCGCTTTGCGGAAGTTACAATCGTGGAATGGATCCTGATGGTGGGACGCACGCCACCGGAATGGATTCGTTCCCCGCTGTTCCGGCAGGCAGTGGCCTGCGGTGCCGTTTTTTTCTACACGGCCGCCCTCGTGCGACGAACCGGGGCCAGCGGCCAATTGGCCACCATCGGAAAGACCATCGTTTTCGTGGTCCTGATCCTGGGTGGGTTCTGGGCCATGCGGGACATGTCGCCCTCCGTGGCCGCGGGGCAATTGCGGCCGTTCTTCACCGACGGCGCGATTGGATTTTTCCAGGCGATGGGCTACACGTTCATTGCTTTTCAGGGCTTTGATCTCATCGCCGCGGTCGGCGGCGAGGTAAAGAATCCCCGCAGGAACCTGCCGCGGTCCATGTTCCTGTCCCTCGGAATTGCGCTGGCGATTTACATTCCATTCCTCTTCCTTATCTGTGTGGTGGGCATAACCCCGGGGGCGAGCATTGCCGAGGAAAGCTCTTCAAGGCCCGTACTGATTGTGACGCTTGCGGTTGAAAATTTCATGGGGCCATGGGGATACTGGTTCGTCATGATTGCCGGAATCCTTGCGATGGTGTCGGCTCTGAATGCCAACCTGCTGGCATCATCAAGAATTGCGCTCGCCATGGCCCGCGACCAGGCACTGCCCCCGCTGTTTGGCACCACTCACGAGGCTAGGGGCACGCCCATTCACGCAATCCTTCTCAGCTCGGCGCTGGTTCTCGTCATCCTCTTCACCATACCCAATGTTTCCGTCGCCGGAGCGGCATCCAGTTTAATCTTCCTCATTTCCTTCGCCCTCATGCACTGGACAACATTTCTCACCCGAAAGCGATCAGGCCGTTCCCGTGACAGCTTTACCGCACCGTTGTTTCCTGCCTTCCCCCTTGTCGGTTTGCTGGGTTGCGCGGTCCTGGCGGTGTTTCAGGGCGTGTGTGTGCCGGTGGCGGGTCAACTCGTCCTCGTTTGGGCCGGGGTGGGTGGTCTTCTCTATCTCCTTCTCTTTGCGAGACAGACGCAGATGCACTGACCGCCATCGCGAAAGACCCGCTCGGGGGAAAGTCGCGCGCTTTGGCGTAGTGGTAGTTCTGCGTGCACCACGGGGCTGGATTGTGTTCCGGGGTAAAAAAATACAGGTGCCCCCGGATGGCCGCGGCGGACCTTCTTGCATTCCCCGTGTTCCCGAGTTTGCTTTTCCATCGATATGGTTTGGCGCGGCGGCGACCGGCGACCCCTAAGACCCTCAAGGCGGATTCCCCCTGGTCCACACCCATGGTTTCTCTCTTCGGTTCACCGCTCCTAGAACGTTTTCGGTCCCGACTCCATCAGCGTATTCAAGTCGCTGATTCTACCCAGCGACAGCATTTGGTCTGCCAGACGAGCCGCGTCGTGGCGATCGATCATTGAAATCGCCCTTTGCACCTTTCGCATCTGCCGGACATCCGCGCTGACGTGCTTGAGGCCGATTCCAATGAGGAAGGGAAGCATGTTTGGATCGCTGGCCATGTCACCGCAGATTGACACGGGTATCTCCTTCTCCGCGCCCGCATCAACGATCTTTTTAAGCGCCCGCAGCACGGCCGGATGGTAGGGCACATAATAGTCGGCGATTGATTCATTGGTGCGGTCCACGCCAAGCGTGTACTGAATGAGATCGTTGCTCCCGATGCACAGGAAGCCGGATACGGACGCGAGCTCGGCAATTACTTCCACCGCCGAGGGAAGTTCGATCATGGGCCCGAGAACAGGTGATGCGCAGTGGGAAACATTTTCTCCCGCAAGCTCATCGACGCACTCCCGGACGATGGCGACCGCCTCCAGGTACTCGTCAACCGATGCGACCATGGGAAACATGATTCGGAGATCCGCGTCTTCCGCGCTTCGCAGCATCGCCCGAAGTTGAACCTTGAAAACATCCTTGTTCCGCAGGGTAAACCGAAGCGCCCGTAATCCAAGAAATGGATTCGCTTCATCAAGAAAGGACGGGTGTTCCACCATTTTGTCGCCGCCGATGTCCAGGGTGCGCATGGTGACCGGCAACGAGTTCATGCTCGTCACGATCCGCCGGTAGATTCGGTACTGCTCCTCTTCCGAAGGAAACCCACGGCGAACCACAAACGGAAATTCGCTTCGATACAGGCCAATGCCTTCGGCATTGTATTTCTTGGCCAGCTGCAATTCGTTCAGAAGATTAATATTGGCCAAGAGCACGACCTTTCCGCCATCGCGGGTCCTGGTGTGATGGGGGACCTCCTCGACATCCAGGCTTGCCGCACGGTGGACGTCCATGACATCGAGATACTGTTGGAGCACATCCTCCGAGGGCTCGACAAAAACCGTGCCGGATGCTCCATCCATCAGAATCGATGTTCCCTCGCCGACCTCAAAAATAGAGGAGTCATCCAGCAGAATCAGTGGAACTTCCATCGAACGCGCGAGGATGGAAACGTGGGATGTTACGCCCCCGCCTACCGTGATCAGGCCGGCCACTTCCTGTGTCGCAAATTTCACGAGGTCTGAAGGCAAAATCTCTCCCGCAATCACGATTTCCCCGCGATAGTCCGGAGCGATGGTCTTTGTATGCAAAAGGTTGTGCAGGATCCGGTGCCCGACGTCTTTCACATCCTGCACCTTTTCCTGGAAACGGGGATTCGGGTTTTTGGAAAACAGGTCCACATACCGGTTCACCACCTCGGTGATCGCGACTTGGGGGCTGTACCCCGCATTCATGAGGTCGATCATCTCTCCCGAGAACAATTCGTCCTTAAGAATCAGCAGGTGGGCACTGAAAATCAACGCGGCTACATCCGCATACCGCTCGTCCAGTTCCTTTTGAAGAAATTCGATCTGCTCTTCACTCTTATGAAGGGCTTTCCGGAATTCCTCCTGCGTGCACACATGTTGTTCCATTTCCCCGGTCAGGCGAAGGAAGGAATCCGACCGACCGACAATCGTGGCCCGGCCGCGGGCAACGCCGCGCGATGCGCTGGATCCCTGGTACAATTCCTTCGTTGCCTCGTGCTGATCCCCGTCCGACCGCCTCTCGTGAAGACTCATGAACAGCTTCGCGTTCTCGATGCTTGCGGCAAGTTGAGCGGCGATCGCCTGCAGTGCGTTCGCGTCATTCTTGGTGAAGAAGTCGGGCTCGGTATCCTGCACGACCAGCACGCCGATTCGATTCAGTCCCCGGAGAATCGGGGCGGCGAGGAATGATTCGAACTGCTCCTCATTGGAGCCAGGAATGTACTTGTAGTTCGCGTGCAGGGACGCCTGGCCGGTGCGAATGGTTCGAAGCTCTGTCAATGAAAGGCCCGTGATTCCCTCATCTCGGCTGATTCGGAGTTTGCCGATGAGGTCGGGATTCAATCCCTGATTTGCAATAAGCCGAAGTTCGAAGCCGTCTTCGTCCAGGAGGTAGACGGAACAAACCGCAGCCGACATGTGATATGCCACGACGCTGACAACCGAGTGCAGGAAATCGGATAGGCTTTCGCTGTGTTCAAAAAGACCTGCAAGCTCGCCAATGTTGCATATCAATTCTACGTTGTCTTTTTTTTGTGCCATATGCAGAAAAGACTAGGAGCGGGCACAAAAGCGCCTGGGCGATTTAAATGAAATCCCATCAAGCATGGGAATTCCAGGGCCATGACAAATACGGGGAAGCCTGCTTCAAGGGGGGTCGATTGCCAAGTCCACCTCGCCTGATACTCCGGGTCTTCGGAACCTCTATTAGCATAAAATCCGACGAAAGGGTCGACATAATTCCACATACATGCACTCGTCATACGACCACCTGCGGCTTTTGCTGGTAAATAGAGCCATTTCCATGGGTTACCTTTCAGGCTTCCATGCGGCGCGGATGAACATTCCTTGCTCCTTGGTTTCTCCTTTCGGCAACTGTTGTCGACCTGCAAAGCGGTCCATCGCTTCGCTATCAGGTTGGGAGTCTTGATCCCGCGCGGACACGCCATGTCTTCCACGAGGCAGGAACCGTGCACTGAAGGCGAGGAATACGTGAAAATGTTTTACGCAATGGGTTTAACACCGTCGAAACCGAGTATTCCACATTCCTGCGTGTGAACTCTCGGGTGAAAAATCCCCTTTGGGGAGCACCATCCTTGACAACGTTTATCGTCTGCGAAAGAGTGGCCGCATTCGAATTGCCGGATGGTGTAATGGTAGCACAGCTGGCTCTGGACCAGTCAGTCTAGGTTCAAATCCTAGTCCGGCAACCACCGTGGCGGATATTCGTTACGAAATCCTCATCGGCATCAAGACGTAGAGGAACGGGATATCGCACTTCAAGACGCCAGGACTTAATTCGTCCGTCATTTCGAAGTACACGTCATCACTTGTAATGTTCCTCAATGGTGCCGTCATGAATTCCGGGTTGAATGCAATAGACACCTGTTTCCCATCGTACTTGACCGGCAGCATTTCCCGGGCTTCGCCGATTTCCGGAGTTGCCGCGGTAATCTCCAGCCGGTTTTTATGGAAATTCAGTCTAACGGAATTTGACTTGTCGTTGGCCAGGAGACCCACTCGACGTACCGCACTGCTCAGCGCCTCACGTTCAATGGGAACACGATATTCGCACTGGGAGGGAATCACTTGCTTGAAGTTCGGGTAGGTTCCTTCGATCAGTTTGGAGACCACGAGCAGCTCATCGAATTCGAAAGAAATCTGG
>CAZTAB010000515.1:0-19846 GCA_964611475.1 uncultured Verrucomicrobiota bacterium
ACAATGAATGCTGTCTCCAGATCTTCATCGTTTATTCCTAGGTGCACCATGACGACCTGGACGCTCGCTACGCTGCCTGGGAATCCGTGGCTCGTGGCGACGCGGTAGATGTGAATCTCCGGTTCGCCCAGTCGAACCGGATCTGGGCCTGGTTTGCAATGAATGTCGCGCCGGTAAGGAACCGCCGTGGAGAGTTCCACATTGCGATAGGAGTCCTGCGCTCCACCAACGATCTTCACCGAAGCCAGGAACAGCTTGCGGAGAATCGCCGACTGGACACGGTGGGAACAATTGCCGGCGGCATCGCGCATGAGTTCAACAACAACCTGACACCGGTTCGCGGATACCTGGAACTCACATTAGACGAGCTTCCCCCGGACCATCCGGTTGCGGATGGGTTGAAAACGGCGCTGGAACGAGTCATCTACTGCTCGGAACTGGTGGCGCAACTACAAGCATACGGCCGAAAGTCACTCCTCGTGCTTCGGGAGACCTCTCTCAGCGAAGTTTTGCCCGAAGTGTTGCGTATCGCCCTGTCGGTAGAGCGCCCCAATGCCCAGTCGGTCCGCGTATTCCAGCAGTTTCCAAAGGATCTTCCGCCGGTGGAACTGGACAAGGGGCAGTTCCGGCAAGGCATTCATCACGTCGTCCAGAACGCGTATGAAGCCATGCCCAACGGCGGCTCCCTTTGCATTCGGGCCAAGCCGTTCGTCATCACGGACACATCAAAGTTCAAAACAAAAGATGCGAAGAAAGGCCACTATGTCCGCATCGAAATCGATGATTCCGGCGCGGGAATCTCGGAACAAAACCTTGAGTCTGTCCTGGATCCGTTTTTCACCACGCGAGGGCGCGCCAGCGCCAGCGGAATGGGTCTGCCCATGGTACACGGCATGATGGCGCAACATGGGGGGTTTCTCGACATCGAGACGATAGTAAACCGGGGAACGATCGTTTATCTCTACTTTCCAGTCAGCATGCAGGAGATCACTCCGCCTGCTGAACCCGCGCCTATGTCCGAGGCGGAGCTGATGGAACCTGCTGCACCTGCGGTCCATGTGAGCCCCGATACGCTTCTCGAGGAGAAGGGGACACTCTCCGCACCGCCGATTCAGGCATTTCCCGTTGCCGAAGCCGGCTCGCCACAATCCGAGCCACCTCCCGGAGGGCGGAAACGGAAAGATAAACCGGAACCGGTGCCCATTCCGGAAGCGGAACAGGGCCGTATGCTTATCGCTGACGACGAGCCATTCGTGCGAAACATCGTGCAGAGAATTTTCGATGACAGGGAATGGTTCATTGAGGAATGCGCCTCGCATCAGGAAATTATGGACCGGCTGCTTCAGCAAGCATTTCGATTCGACATCGCGGTCCTTGACATCACGATGCCGGGCCCGCCAGTGGAGAATCTCGTCCATGCCATCACCGAAAGGCATCCGAACGTCCGCATCCTGCTGATCAGTGGATTCGACCACAACGAGCGGGTCGATCAAATGACCCAGCATCCCGCCGTGGAATTCATGGCCAAACCGTTCTCGCCAAAGGCCCTAACGGAAAAAGTCGACGAGATTATTTCGGCATCGGTATAGGCCGGGAATGTCACCCCATTCCTCCTCCTCATCGCCCATCATTCGTTGTGGACCCAGGTGAATCTTGATCCGTTCCTCGGGAAGTAGAGCGGCTTTGGGGCTTCGGGTGGTCGACATCCACACCCGAAACCGGGTCTCCCTGGCCTATGTCGTGGTCTTCATCGTATGCACGGCCGTACTAATGGGTCCACCGGGGCGGGTAATTGCGATTGCGGCAAGGGCACACGATCAGTACAAGGTTGGCCATGACAAGCAGGATCTCCATCTCCCTGAGTCCATGCCCCGGTCACCTCGTGCGCCAGTCCTCCAGCCTCCTCCAGTCCTACCTTTCCCGTATGTTCGGTATCGAGTGCGTCGAGGACGAAAAGAACCGTTCCATGATCGTTGTCGGCCGGATCGGTGACGCGCACGTGCAGACGGCATCCGGCGGGCTGCCCCGCATGACAAGCCAGGGCCACCTGCTGCGCCGGACGAATCCGGATACGCTGCTGCTGGCTGGCGGCAGCGATGCGGCCACTGCATGGGCCGTGTACGAGCTGCTGGAGCGCTACGGCGTTCGCTTTCTTCTTTCCGGGGATGTCCTCCCGACGAATCCGGGTTCGTTTCATCTGCCCGATCTGGATCTTGTCTTCGAGCCGGCCCAGAAACACCGTGCCTGGCGGATTAGGAATGAACTGCCGTACGGATCGTTGATGTGGACGCTGGATGAACACAAGCATCAGAAATCCTGCAGGATTGCCTGCGCCGCGTTGTGACCGGGCGCTCCGGTCACGGAACCGCAGGGATGTGTTCCGGAGCCACACAGGTAGAGCGCATCGACCGGGGTGCGGTAGGCCGACCAGGGCGGCAGGGGGCGTCGATGCAGCATCTGGTCGAGGGTCATATCGACGTGGCGAATACATCCATCGGTGATTCCCGTTTCCGATTCAATATCAGCCGGCGTGTACAGCTTCTGCCATTCGATGAGGCCAAGAAATCCCGGTGCGTACTCATTGACGATGCGCGCGATGTTCCGCATCACCGACTCGCGCATTTCATCCCTCGTCCCCGCGCGGGGATTCACGGTTCCATAACGAACCCAGGACCCGAAAATGTGCTTTCCCGGCGGGGCCAGCCCGGGCACATAGGCCGTCGGAAGCTGCATGCTCAGGATCGGTTCCCGGGACGGGATGCCAGACTGCGCATCACGCCAGGCGTTTTCGAAATACGACAAGCTCGGCGCAATGCGCGCGCCGTTCACCAGTCGCGGGTCACCGGCAAGCTCCGGCGGCGCGGCGCTGAAACGGGGTGGGGCCGAGAGGACGGCATGATATTTCATGTAGTTTGCGCGGGTCTTGATGCCTCGCACCTTCCGGATGAAGTCCGCGGGCAGATCGCCCGACTTCACCAGGGTAAGAAAGGTGCGCTTCGGGTCGGCATTTGAGACCAGCGCCCTGGCGCGGATCTGTTCCCCGCCCGACAGTCGCACGGCAAAAGCGGTTCCATTCCTAATCTCGATCTCTTCCACCGGACAGCCGGTCCGGATCTCCGCGCCGAATCTGCGGGCCGCATCCGCAAGTGCCCGCGTGATCGAACCCATACCGCCCTCGGGAAGCCCCACCTTGTTCTCGATGCCCGCTCCATCGGATGCCCCTTCCACCACTTCCGCCAGAAGGGATCCGACCGCCGTGGGAGACCCCACGTCGTCCGCACGGCACATGGCACAGCGGACTTTCTCGGACTGAAAAAAGTCGGACAGGATGTCCCAGAAACTACGCGTGAGAAGCGCCTCAAGAACCTCTGCCTGCGGCGTGTTTGCAAACCGGTCATACAATTCGCGGTGTGTGGGCGGCGGGGAAAACATGATCGACTGCATGATCCCCACCGCTTCGGTCATGAAGGCATTGAATGCAAGGTATCCGTCTCCCTCTCCCGGCCCGAAGCGTTCCAATTCAGACGCAGTCTTCTCCGGGTTTTTCCCAAGCAAGACATGATCTCCGTCCGGGAAGGGCGCGAACATGGCAAAGTCGGTCTCGACGATGCGAAAGGCATCGGCGGGCACTTCCAGATCATGACAGATTTTTGCGCGGGGTCCATGGGCCTCGTAGGCAAAGGTGGAGAAAGTGAACCCGGGAACCAGCTCCTCCGAGATGCACGCCCCCCCTATGCGGTGGCTACGCTCCACCACAAGAACATCCAGGCCGGCCCGGGCCAGGTACCCGGCGCAAACCAGCCCGTTATGGCCCGAACCAATGACCAAAACGTCGGTCATGAGACATCTCTGATTTTTATTTTCGATTCCACAGGCAAAACGACGCATGGTACTTCCGAGCGTGGGAACTTAAAATAAGAAATTGATTTTGCCGACCGGTCCCAGGCGCTTTTCGTCTATCAGGAACTGTCGCAGGAAAATCTCACCCCCAATCAAACGCGGGGGGCCTGTCGTGCGGCGGAAGTCGCTGCAACGTCCGGAAACTCCGCTTCAAGCGGGTTCGTCTACAACCGGAGTTCTAAGCAAGGTCGGCTACATTGAGTGTGACTTCCTCGCGGCCTTCGTGCAATGATCCGATTTTCGAAATCACATGGCACAAAATGCCCAGAACAGCCTGGATGGCCCGCGACCGGCGCGACCGGAGGAGATGGAGACGATCCTGGCACTGGCCAACCAGGTCATGCGAACCGCCCAGGGACGGGAACCGTCCATTGCGACCGATTACCCGTTCATCTACAACGAAAGCAACGCGGAGAACATCATCGTCGTGATGGACCGGGGGCGCGCGGTCAGCATGGTCGGATCCTGGATGAACATGGTGGAAGCCGGCGACGCACCCCTGAAGACGGGCGGGATCAACTGCCTCGCGACATTGCCGGGGTATCGGGGCCGGGGACTGGCTTCGCGCGTGATGACAGAGGCCGTGAACCACATGGCTCGACGGGACTGCCATCTCGGGCGGCTGACCACGGGCATTACCAACTGGTACCATCGTCTAGGCTGGGAAAGCGCCGGATTGTACCGGGCCTATCGCTTCAACCACTCGAACATCTCTCTTCTACCGAAACTTCCGCCTGACGTGCAGATTATTCAGGGTTCCGATTTCAGGGACGATGTAATCGACGCGATCATCCGTCTGCGAACGGCCGACCAACTGGGCGGCCGTCGAACAAGGGGCATCATGCGCAAACTGTTGACGGCTGACAGCGATCCGGCGCTCATGGGCAATCGGCAGTACGTGCTGGCAGTTCGACCAAAGGGCTCCGCCGCCTACTGCATGGACAGCAACCATGGCATCATCGAATGGGGCGGCCCGGCCGATCTCGTCGCCGGATTGATTCACGAGCGGTTCAACTACAGGGCCGGGGACCGCAGCGGACAGTCGCCCAAGAGCTTGCAGGACAAGGTGAAAGACAGCCCGGAGTTGACCCTCGTCGCACCCGGCACCGGACATGCGTTCATCGAGGTGCTGCAGTCGCTGGGTTTTCCCTGTGAGGAGTCATACTGGGGCATGCTGAACATTCTTGATCCGCGAGGGATCCTCGACGCGTTCGGAGCAGATGATGTCGCGGTGACAGAGGAGCACGGAAGGTTCACGCTGGTCCGCGGCGGGGAGTCCGTCTCCGCCACGCGCCAGGAACTCGCCAAGTTGTTTTTCGGCCCGGAGCGGATCAGCGAATTCGCCAGGGATATTCTCCCATTCCCGTTCTGGCAGTGGCCCCTGGAGCATGTTTAGGGAAACGGCTTCCCCTGGGGATAAGGAATGCGGCGTGCGACGGGCGGGCCGCTTGCCGGGGTAGAAAAACGGAGAGGGAATTCCGGCGCGACCCGGCGACCCACCATTCTCCATATCCTCGTGGCGAAAACCATCCCTGGGTACGCCGCGAAATTATACCCCGTGTATGGCATCACGGAAAAACGAAGGATTCATTTGGCGACCCCGGACAGGATCCCGTTCCCAAGCCGGATACGGAGGCCCGAGTCTACCGCGAGCGTACCGAGGAGGAAAGGTTTCGCGTACTTGATCCAAACCAGCTTGACATCAAACCAGCCAGCCAAACCTCAAGTCAGCCGCGAAAGGCCATCACGTCGTCCAAGCTCGCGGAGTCAGTAAAGAGCATGACAAGTCGGTCAACCCCCAGCGCGATACCGCCGGCCGGCGGCATCCCCCTGTGAAGCGCGCGAAGGAACAATTCATCGACCGGGTACGCTTCTTTCCCCATCCGCTTCCGTTGCTGGTTACACTGCTCAAACCGTAGACGCTGCTCTTCTGGATCGGTGAGCTCCGAATAGGCATTTGCAAGCTCCAGTCCGCCAATATAAAGTTCCCACCGTTCGGCCACAAGCAGGTCGTTCTCCTTAAGTCGCGCGAGGGCGGCCGCCTCGCGCGGGTAATCGGTCAGCAACACCGGAACGTCCCGCGGCAGCGCGGGTTCCACCCTATCCACGAGGTCGAGGTCGAACCGGTCTCCATCGTAAGACGCCACCGGGTCCCAGCCGGCGTGCAGGATAAACGCCTCCCGGACTGTGATCCGCTCCCAAGGCACCAGGTCGATCGTGGTGTCCCCGTAGGTCAGATGCGTCTGGCCCAGAAGTTTTGACGCGATATGAAGGATCAGCGACTTGGCGTCAGCCAGAATGTCTATGTAATTCGCTTCGGCGCGGTACCACTCCAGCATGGTGTACTCGGGATTGTGGAGCTCCCCTTTCTCTCCCCTGCGGAAACATGGCCCGATCTGAAACAGGCGCTCCATGCCAGAGGCGAGCAGGCGTTTCATGTGAAGCTCAGGCGACGTCCGCAGGAACGAATCGCCAGCGGGTTCGCCTTCGATATGCAGCTCGGGCGCCGGCGCGTCAATGCGCACGGGCGTCTCAACCTCGATAAAGTCCCGATCCTGAAAAAACTCGCGCACAACCCGGAGGATCATGCTCCGCGCGCGAAGATTGTCGTGTAGGCGCCGCAGCCGCAGGTGCTCGGTGTCCAAGGAGATTGGGGACATTCAGCGCTTCGTAATCCGGTCGGCATACTTGCCGGTCCGGGTGTCGATGCGGACCCGGTCGCCCTCGTTCACGAAAAGCGGCACGGCGATTTCGTATCCACCTTCCACTTTCGCCGGCTTGGTGACGTTCGTCGCCGTGTCACCGCGCGCTCCCGGCTCGGTTTCCACGATGGTTCGCTCGATAAAGTTCGGCAACGTAACCTCAATGGGGCGGTCGTTGTAGAAGAGGATCTTTACTTCACTGTCTTCAACTAGGAAGTTCTGCTGCTCGCCGAGCACATCGCCTCCGACCAGCACCTGCTCGTAGTTTTCATCCATGAAAACATAGCTGCTTCCGTCCTGGTAGGAATAGACCAGGCCCCGCTCGGTAAGATTCGGTTTGTCGATCTTTTCCGCCGCGCGATAGGTTTTGTCGATGGTCCCACCGCTTACCAGATTTCTGATCTTGCACCGGTAAAGCGCCTGCCCCTTGCCCGGCTTGACAAACTGGAATTCGACAACCTCATACGGTTCGCCGTCCATTTCAATTTTCAATCCCTTGCGTAAATCCGATACGGAGTACATGGTGCGCTATCCTCAGTTTTCAGGAGGGCTGATCCAACGCCTTCGGCGTTCCTTCACCCGCCCGGCGAAAAGGGGAGCGGAACTATGCACCCCGCTTTACGCCGCTGCCAAGCTGAATCGAGGTGGAGTCCGGTCACCGGAAGAACTTTCAAAAGCGGGTTAAAAATTCTTTGGTGGCGGGGGCCGGGGGCACCAAGGAAACGAATGGTTTTAATTGACAAATAAACGAAAAATCCTGGCCGGGGATCACGAAATCCCAAAAAAGCGATTTTTGTGAAATTTATTCTGTTTTTTAGCTGTTTTTAGCGGGAATCCCTATTGCAAGATCCGCTTTTTTGGGTATATAATCAGCTGATAATCAGGGGGGGATAGCATGAGTGGGATTTCGCGGTTCTGGTGGACAAGGCTCCGCCGGTGAAAATTCAAAGAAAGCGGGCGTAGGGAAATGCAGGAAGAAGCGGAAAACCTGGAAGAAGGCACAGAGCCGGGCGTACCAGCGGCGGCATACGACGCCGGAAATATCACGGTGCTTGAGGGCATCGAGGCAGTGCGGAAACGGCCCGCCATGTACATCGGGGACACCGCGGTGCGTGGCCTGCACCATCTGGTATACGAAGTCGTGGACAACAGCGTCGACGAGGCGCTGGCGGGATTTTGTTCCCGCATCCGGGTCACGCTGCATCCCAACGGGTCGGTGGCCATTGACGACGATGGCCGAGGCATTCCCGTGGACATACACGAGACGGAAGGCAAGCCGGCGGTGGAAGTCGTGCTGACCATGCTCCACGCCGGCGGCAAGTACGATCATTCAAGCTACAAGGTATCCGGCGGACTGCACGGGGTCGGTGTTTCTTGTGTCAACGCCCTCAGCCAATGGCTCGAAGTGGAGGTCCGGAGGGACGGGCAGGTCCATCACCAGCGGTTCGAGCGGGGCACCCCGGTGACACCGCTTGAAAAGATCGGCGAGGTGAAGGGAACGGGCACCCGGATTTCATTCCTGCCCGACCCTGAAATTTTTTCTGAAACGACCTATAATTGGGATACCCTCGCGTCACGTCTACGGGAACTTGCATTTCTGAACCGGGGGATCGAAATCATCCTGCAACAGGAACATCCCGAGCGGGAGGAAACCTTCAAGTACGACGGGGGCATCCGGGAATTCGTCCAGCACCTGAACCGGTCACGCGTCGCGCTGCATCCCGATGTCATTACTTTCGAGAAAGAGCGCGACCGGATCCAAGTAGAAATTGCGCTGCAGTACAGCGACGCCTATTCGGAAAGTGTGTTCTCCTTTGCCAACAACATCAACACCGTGGAGGGCGGAACGCATCTCAGCGGATTCCGCTCTGCGCTGACGCGGACGGTGAACCAGTACGCGCGGTCCAACAAGCTGCTGAAGGACGAAAAGACACAGATGACCGGTGATGACATCCGGGAAGGGTTGACCGCAGTGATCAGCGTGAAGGTCCCTGATCCGCAGTTCGAGGGTCAGACAAAAACCAAGCTGGGCAACAGCGAAGTGCAGGGCATCGTCGAATCGGTGGTGAACGACGAACTGGGTGAGTACTTCGAGGAGCATCCGCAGGAGGCACGGCAAGTCATTGAAAAAGGACTGATGGCGGCGCGGGCACGGGAGGCGGCCCGCAAGGCCCGGGACCTCACTCGGCGCAAAGGCGCGCTGGACAGCGGCAACCTGCCCGGGAAACTCGCGGATTGTTCCGAGCGTGATCCGTCGAAGTGCGAGTTGTTCATTGTCGAGGGCGACAGCGCGGGCGGTTCGGCGAAACAGGGGCGCGACCGGAACATACAGGCGGTGTTGCCGCTGCGCGGGAAGGTTCTCAACGTGGAAAAGGCCCGGCTGGACAAGATTCTCAACAACAGGGAAATCCGCACCATGATCACCGCAATTGGAACCGGCATCGGGCGCGATGAGTTCGAACTGGAGAAGGCGCGGTACCACAGCATTATCATCATGACCGACGCGGACGTTGATGGATCCCACATCCGAACATTGCTGCTGACCTTCTTTTACCGGCAAATGCCGGAGTTGATTGAAAACGGGTATGTCTATATCGCCCAGCCGCCGCTGTACAAGATCAAGCGCAAAAAGCACGAACAATACATTGCGAGCGACGCGGAATTAACCCGAATCCTTCTGGAGCTGGGGGTCGAGGATATCACCCTGGAGACGCCGGATGCCTCGCCGGTGCTCGAGCGCGAGGAACTGGCGAGAACGCTCTCGCTTTTGGCTGAGCTGGAGCAGCTGGAGGACGAGGTCGAGCGGCGCGGCATCTCGTTTAAGGAGTACGTGACCAATCGCCACGCTGAAACGGGCCAGTTCCCCCAGTATCGGGTGCGCATTCAAATGAACGGATCGGAGGAGTTTCATTTCGCGCACAACGAGTCGGACCTGCGGGCCTTGCGCGAGAAAGCGGAAGAGAAGCTGGGCCGTTCCGTTGAGGTGAGCACGACGGGCGAGGATGAACAAAGCCGCGCAACCGCTTCCTACGACTGGGTCGAGGTGTTCACTGCGCCACAGCTCACGAAAGTAGTGCAGGATCTCGAAACGCTGGGCCTCACGGTCCTGCCTCTGCAGGCGGGAAAGGAGCCCCTCTACTACCTGACAAGCGGGGACGACAGGCTCCCGGTTTTTTCGCTGCAGGAAATGCTGACCCATGCCCGCGAGACGGGAAGGAAAGGACTCTCCATTCAGCGCTACAAGGGGCTGGGCGAAATGAACGCGGAGGAGTTATGGGACACCACCATGGACCCCGGGAACCGGAAAATGCTGCAGGTCACGCTAGAGGACTCCGTGGCGGCAGACGAGATGTTCACAATGCTGATGGGAGACGAAGTGGAACCGCGGCGGGAATTCATCATGGAGAACGCATTGAACGTCCGCTATCTTGACGTGTAGACGAGGACTCGCCCCGAGGAAAATCCCGATGGCAGAAGAGCGACAGAGCATCGATTTCATCAAGATCGAAGACGAAATGCGCATGGCGTACATCGACTACTCGATGAGCGTCATCGTCGGACGGGCGCTGCCGGATGCGCGCGACGGCCTGAAACCCAGCAACCGAAGGATCCTTTACGCGATGGGACAGGGGAGCTGGGTCCACAACCGCCCCTACGTGAAATGCGCGCGTGTTGTCGGGGATGTGATCGGTAAATACCACCCACACGGCGACCAGGCGGTGTACGACACACTGGTGCGGATGGCGCAGGATTTTTCCATGCGCGAGATGCTGATCGACGGGCAGGGAAATTTTGGAAGCATCGACGGGGATCCGCCGGCGGCATACCGGTATACCGAGTGCCGACTGCGGCGCATGGCGGAGGAGATGCTCGCCGACATCGAAAAAAACACCGTCGACATGCAGCCTAATTTCGACGAACGGGAGCACGAACCCGAGGTGCTTCCGGCCCGGATTCCCAACCTGCTGGTTAACGGCAGCACAGGCATCGCGGTGGGAATGGCCACCAACATACCGCCACACAACTTGCGTGAGATTATTGATGGGATCATTCATCTGATCGACCATCCCGGCGCGCAGGTGCATGACCTGATGCAGTTCGTGCAAGGGCCCGATTTTCCAACCGGCGCGACAATTCAGGGGGTCCAGGCAATCCGGAACATGTACGAGACCGGACGCGGTCTCATTCGCATGCGCGGAGTCGCCGACATCGACGAGGCGCGAGACGGAAAGCCCATCATTATCGTGCGGGCCATCCCTTATGCGGTCAACAAGGCGACGCTGATCGAAAAAATCGCCCAGCTTGCCAACGACCGCAAAATCGAGGGCATTTCTGACATTCGGGACGAATCCTCAAAGGAGGGAATCCGGATTGTGATCGAACTGAAACGCAACGCGATTCCCAACGTGGTGTTGAACAACATCCACAAGCATTCGCAGCTCTCGACCACATTCGGCGCCATCATGCTGGCCATCGATCACGGCCGCCCCAAGGTGATGAATCTGAAGGAGCTGATGAACTGCTTCATCGGGCACCGGTTTGAAGTCATCACGCGGCGCGCGAAATTTGACCTGGAAAAAGCGGAAGCCCGGGCGCACGTTTTGGAAGGCCTCCGGATCGCCCTGGCCCAGCTCGACGACGTGGTGAAGGTTGTCCGTAAAGCAAAAAACCGGGACGAGGCGCGAGCCCAGCTTATCGAGCGGTTCAAGCTTTCCGAGGTCCAGGCCAATGCCATCCTCGACATGCGACTCTACCAGTTGACCGGCCTGGAACAGGACAAGATAGAGAACGAATACCGGGACGTAATGGACCGGATAGCCTACCTAAAGGATCTCCTCTCGGACGACCAGAAGCTCTACGGCGTCATGAAAGATGATCTTCTCCAAATTCGAGAATCCTACGGTGAGGACCGGCGGACGGAAATCCTGCCGGACGAAGGGGAGCTAAACATCGAGGATCTGCTCGCGGATACCCCTTGGGTGATCACCCTGTCGCAATCCGGATACATCAAGCGAGTTCCGATGGAAACCTACCGCGAGCAGCGGCGCGGCGGCAAGGGCGTCCAGGGCATGAATACCAAGGACGAAGACTACGTCGAAAAAGTGTTCACTGCTTCCACGCACGACGTCATGCTGTTTTTTACCACCAGCGGGCGCGTCTACTGGAAAAAAGCGTACGAGATTCCCGAGTCCGGACGCGCGGCGCGCGGAAAGGCGCTGGTGAATTTCCTCGAAATTGGAACGGACGAGTCGATCGCGGATCTATTGTGCATCCGGGAATTCTCGGACGAACACTTTCTTGTGATGGCGACGAAAAACGGGATCGTCAAAAAGACCTGCCTAGGCGCATTCCGGAATATCCGGGCCGGGGGAATCATTGCCATCGCCGTCGACGAAAACGACGTGCTCATCGGGGTTCAATTGACAAACGGCCGGAATGAGCTTGTCCTGTCCACGCGAAATGGCATGAGCATTCGATTCGAGGAGTCACAACTCCGCGACCAGGGCCGCGCCACCCGTGGGGTCCGGGGCATTACGCTCGGGAAGCAGGACGACCGCGTGGTAAACTTGACGATCGTCAATCACGAAGGCTCCTTCCTTGCCGTCACCGAAAATGGCTACGGCAAACGAACCCGTTTTGACGAGTATCGTTTTCAGAAGCGTGGAGGCAAGGGAGTGATTGCCATCCAGACCTCGGTGCGCAACGGCATGGTGGTCGGCGCGTACGCGGTCCGGGACACCGACGCGGTGATGCTGATTACCGAGGGCGGACAAACAGTCCGGATGCCTGTGGCAGATCTGCGGATCATCAGCCGTAACACGCAGGGAGTCCGGCTCATTACCCTGGCCAAGGGTGACAAACTCGTGTCGGCCACGATCATCGCGGCGGAAGAGGAAGCGTCCGGCGAGGATATCGTCGACCCGGAAACGCCATCCGGCGAGTAAGTTGCCCTTCGTTTTCTCCGCGACCTTCTGTTCGAAATCCACATCCTTTTTGATCCTGTTGCCGCCACCGCTTCATTTCCTCTTTTTTTAAGAAAGTTTTCTGAGCAAGCAAAGCCGAGGTCCACATTTGGCTGCGGCCAAAAGCTGTGATGCGCTCTGTTGGCGGCCATTTCGGGCGTGGCGGTAGAGACAAACGGAAGTCTGGCGACTTCCCGCGCAACATTTTGGCGGGCTAGCCTTCCTTTGAGGGAGGGCGCTTGATGCGGATCGCGGTTTTTTTCGAGCCGACAAGTTTCCGTTTGCGCAGGGTGGGCTTTCTTTTGACACCCTCGGACGACGACAGTCCTTCCTCCTCCGTAACGTCATCGGTGCCTGATTCCCCCTTGCCTGCATTAACAGGGACTTTGACAGTTTGCGACTCTGAAGCCGAAGCCCCGGGCTGAGCCTCGTCCACGATCTCGCGGAGTATCGTGCTGTAGCCTTTTCCGTGGTCGAACTCGTCCTGCATCTTCATGACCGCGGTGTTGGCGCCGGTCGGCGCTTCCTCCGCCTCGTAGACGAAAATTGAAGAACCAACCCGGATCTTATCGCCTTCCCTAAGAAGGTGGATATCGATCTGCTTGTCGTTCACAAAGGTGCCGTTTTTCGACTTGAGATCCTTGATGTAGAAATCCCCATCCCAGAAGCGAATCCCACAATGGACCCGGGAAGCTTTCTCGTCCAGAATCAGCACATCAGCATCCCCACTGCGGCCGATGGTCAGGGGCTTCTCGGTGAGTTCAATACTCTTCTGCTCCCCCCGTTTGTTTCGGTAGTATAGTCTCATCATGAGGCCTTTCTCCGCGATGGATCGAGCCCGCGCCACCCAACATCCTAGATGGCCCCTTTGCGAAGCAAAGACCTGAAGTAGTCTACCGTTACTTCGAGCCCGCTATCAAGGTCCATTTCGGGAGCCCAGCCCAGAATTTCATGGGCCCGGGTGATGTCGGGCTGTCTCACCTTCGGATCGTCGACCGGAAGATCCTTGAATACGATCTCGCAATCGGACCGGCACAGGCGGTTAATCCTTTTCGCAAAATCCAACACGGTCATTTCCGTGGGATTTCCCACGTTGACCGGGTCGTGCTCGGAACTCATGGCCAAACGGTAGATCCCGTCGATCAAATCAGAAACAAAACAAAAGCTGCGGGTCTGCCCGCCATCGCCGAACACGGTGATCGGTTCCTTTTTCAATGCCTGGACGATAAACGTGGGAACCACGCGCCCGTCCCGGGGGCGCATCCGGGGTCCATAGGTATTGAAAATCCGAACGATCCTCGTCTCCAGTCCATGGTATCTATGATACGCCATAACCATGGATTCGGCAAATCGCTTGGCCTCATCATACACGCCACGTGGACCAATCGGGTTGACGTTTCCCCAGTAGGTCTCGGGCTGCGGATGCACAAGCGGATCGCCATATACTTCCGATGTGCTTGCCAGCACAAGGGTGGCGCCCTTGGACCTCGCCAGTCCCAGGCATTTATGCGTGCCCAACGCGCCGACTTTCAGAGTCTGGATTGGATATTCGAGATAGTCGAACGGACTCGCCGGCGACGCGAAGTGGAATACATAATCCACCGGTCCCGGGAGGTAGATGTATTCGGAAATATCCTGCTTAATGAAATGAAACTCCTCGTGTCCTGAAAGGTGCTCAATGTTGGCAACATTGCCGGTGATCAGGTTGTCGATCGCGATAACCCGGTGCCCCTCGACGAGCAGGCGATCGGTGAGATGGGACCCGAGGAATCCGGCGCCGCCGGTCACCACGGATGTCGGTCGTGAATCCATCGGGTTCGTCATATTTTTTCACCACGTCCTGTTATGCCAGCCCAGCCTGTTTCCCGGGGAACCTGGTTCGTCATCAAACACAAACCGCAATCTGGAAGCAAATGCCACATTTCCCGAATCAGGACTCCTTGATCGTCATGTGAGGATACAGCTCCGACACGATCTGCTTGATTTCGTCCTCGTGGTCTCTTGTCTGCAGGTCCCGCTGACCCGACACAGAGATGTACGCCCATCGGTGCGCCACGTTTCTCATAACGCGGTCGGCAGCCATCCAGAACATTCTCATGTGATGGTGAGGCGTTTCCCGGTCTTTTCCGACGAACCAATAGGCGTAATACGTTCCCCACGTGACCGACTGGCCCCTGTCATTTCTTCCCTGGCGTTCCAGTTCCAGCACCATAACCTGCAGCGGGTCCCGGCCTTCAATGGGCACATCGATGACGTGGGATCCGACCAGATTGCTGCCCTGGCCGGTCAGGCACTGTTCCGGCCGGTGAATGCTTCCGCGCTCCGCACCGCTCATGACGATCCCCGCATTGAATCGCCTCCCGGCCGGATGCTCGTAATCCATTTTCAGCATGCCTGTGTCCTCCGGCAGGAGGTCCGCTTCGGACTTGGACATGTCTTCCAGCTCGCTCCCGCACTGCGGACACACGTCGGGGTTCTCGAGCTCCGCGAGCAGGAAACTTCGGACACCCTCGTGTTTTTTCTCCTGGCAAAACTTGATCTGTGAACCCCTCCACTCACCGATCTGCTTTGGCAAATCGAGGGTAATTCCCGCTTCGTTCGTCAGGGACACGTCCACTGTGAACGCCAGCGCCAGCGACGTCATCGCCATCAGGGCGATGATGATGACGTAGGGCTTGAGAACGCGCTTTTCCATCGTGCCCATACCTCCTTGAAGTTTGTGCTCAACAGGCCCCCGACGGCCACCATGAGTCCGATTGCCACGGCAAACACGACATACCCTGAATAATCATGGTAGAGGCCCGTCGCCACTTCCTGGCCCAGGGTTTCCGCCACCAAGGCCACCGTCGTGATTCGAGAAATGTTGCCGGCGATGGCCAGCGGAATGCAGCAAAGGAAAAGAATCCATTTTTTGGTCACCGTCGGCATCACGAGGTACGCGTAGACGGCGGTCAACGCGGTCATCGCCATCAGCGACCTCAACCCGCTACAGGGATCGGCCACGTCGAAATTAAACCCGTCCCCGGGCGCCGAGTCATAGCCCGCCCCCGCCGATGAGAAAATCCTCGACCCGGACCGCTCCGCCTCAATCCCGAGCCCATTGAGCGTCGACGTGGAGCAGATGGTCATGAAGATTCGGAGCGGAAACGTAAGGTCATCCAGGAAATTCAGAGGGACGCAAAAAACCAGAAAGATGGCCGGGAAAATCAGGGTCTTTGCGACGTGCCAGCCGTAGAGATAAAAAGGAACACTCCAGAGCACACCGATCAGGGAAAAAAGCGAGAGCCGCGGATGCTGCGACTTGGCCCCCAGCCAATGCAGGAGCAGGGCCAGGACCAAGCAAACAAGGCCCAGCTTGCTCACGTACTTGTTCGCTTTGAATAGATCTTCCCGGCGGTGCCAAATCACGTACAGACTCACCAAGGGGATCAGCCAGCCATGGCTGTAATCGGCGGAGCCGAAGCTGATGCTCGAATCGCCCCAGCGGAACACCATCCAGGAAATCACGGAACGACCAAAGGCCCCCGCGTCCGAGGTGTTGCCCTGCAAATGGAACAGCACAAAAAGCAGCCCCACCATCCCCGACGCCAGCCCGATTTTGATCAGATCGGCCCGGTTCAGGGCGGCCAGACGCCACCGTTCGTTCCAGAAAAGATCCCGTGTGTGCTCCATTCAGATCCAGCCTTAAGCGGAACACCATAGCAAAGATTGCCCGCAAAGTCAATAGCTCCGACACCTCCCAACCCTCTTCCAGAGAAGGGGTTACATTAAAATTCACAGCGCATCGAAAGGTCAGGAAGCCAACGCCCGCGCATTCGCTGCGGTCCGTCCTTCGATCAGAAGGTTTTTACGTTTTCCAGGACAACGAGCAGGATCCCGCCAGCCCAGCTAGGCCCCGCCAGCCTGAATGATGGGGTGAAAATCCGTGAGGAAGTCACGGACGATATCCAGATGCTCCTGATTGGAGCGGGGATTTCTCGGCCCGGAAATGGAAACGTACGCCCAGCGATGCACGGTGCGATAGAGAACCTTGTCGGCCGCCATGAGGATCATGCGCTCGGCATGGTGCGGAGTCTCGTGCCGGTGACCCGCAAACCAGTAAGCATAGAATGCCGTATGTTGGCCCTTCGCGCCCGAGGGCAGCTGTACGGGCTGATTCAGACTCAGCACCTTGACCCGGAGGTTCTTGCCCTTGTCTGTCGGCAACACGATCAGGTGTTCGCCAACAATCTCATTTCCTCCATCCGTAAGACATACCTGAGGCCGATGAAGGCTCGAACGCTGCTTCCCACTGAGAACGATGGAAGCACTGAGAACCCGACCCTCCGGGTTCGTGTATTGTTTCCTCCGCATGATCGTGTCCCCCGGCAACTCCTCCAGTTCGGAGGGGGATGCTGTTGCCAGTTCACTCCCGCATTCCGGGCAAACCTTGGACCCATCGAGCTCGCTTGCTCGAAACGACCGGCGATGCTCCTGCCCCTTCGCCGTACAATACAGGATTTCAACTCCCTCCCACTCGGCAACCTGGGCCGGGAGGTCAAGGAGGACCGGGGAGGAATCGACATACCGGATGTCCACAGCCCATATGAGCGCCGCCGTTCCAGCGAGCAGTGTGGCTAGGACAACAACGTAAGGAATAAACCGGGACGATTGCATGACAACCAAGTCCAAGCAGGGTAGGCTAACCCGGGTGACGGGTCAATATCCGCAGCCGGCTTCGAAGCACCCCCAAAGGGCCAAAACGGCGAAACACGGTCGCAACCACCGCGATGAAGGTCAGTGACATCACGCTCACCAGTGGAACGAGAACATACGAGGCCATCCAGGTCACAGGGTCCTGTCCGATTGCGCCCGCCACAAATCCGAACAGAACCATGATAATCGTACTCGCAAAAAAATAGGCGGGGATGGCGCTAAAAAACACGCTCCATTGATAAACCCAACTCCGCTGGGTCAGATTTCCAACCGCGGAGGCGACAGCAAGACACAGCAACACGACACCGAGGCCCGAGGCCGTGCTCTGCAGTTCAATCACATAGCTCCCGTTGAGGGAAACGATATCCGTCCCGCGCACGGCGCATTCCATCCCCAGGCCATTCATGATCGCAGCAGCCGTCTGGGATACCAGCAAGCGGACTTTGAACACAAACCCGTCGAGGAAATTCAGCGGGATCAGGAAAACCAGATAAACGCAGGGAAAGATCAACCATCGCGCAACCTGTGCCCCATAGAGGAAGAGGGGAATGGACCAGAAAATAGCGATCAGGGAGACCAGGCATAGCCGGGGATGCTCGGTAACGACTCCGGCCCAGTGAGCAAACAAACAGCCTGCGATCAAGACCCATGCCGGCCAAAAGGCCCTCTTGCGGGCTGCCCGCAATTCATCGCGCCGACGCCACAGGGTCCAGAGGGAAATCGCGGGAATGAGCAGCGAAAAAATTTTGTAGATGTGCCCATACGTTCGCTCACCGGTCCTCCACCGCACAATCATCCACCCAAGCGCGGATTTCGTATCTCCATCGCGGTGATAAATCTGTCCAAACTCAAAATAAAGCAGAAACAGGAATCCAATGATCAATGCGCTCATCACAAGAACCGGAACGTCCGCGCGTGTTAGGTTCCATCGTTTGACCAAGCTATCCATGCCGGGATCCGTCCACCTCGCACAGTCTTGCCGGAGACAGGTGCTTCCGCAGAAACCCGGGCAAGTCAGCCATGCAGTCCACGAAATCGTCGGCAGACACTGAACGGTTCGACCTGGAAACAAGAACGGTACGGCATCCAGCCCGGTGGCCGGCCAGGGCGTCCTTTGGCGAATCGCCGATCATCCAACACCGCGGAAGATCGAGCCCATGCCGGCGCGCGGCCTCAAGCAGCATTCCCGGATTTGGCTTTCGCCAGGGGTGCTGATCGTCTTCGTGCGGGCTTACCAGAATATCAAGAAGGAAGAGCCCCTGTTGGGCAAGCAGTTCCTTCAAACGGGCATGGATCTGGTCAACGTCCTCCGCCGACATCGCGCCAAGTGCGATGCCTCTCTGATTGGTGACAATAACCGAAGGATAACCGAGATCGGTGACGACGCGAAGAGACTCCACGAAGGGGGGGAATACATGGAACCCTTTCACCGAGGTGACATACCTCTCCGGGTCCGGAGTCTTGTTCACAATGCCATCCCGGTCAAAGAATATGCACGGAGATTTCACTTGATGTTTTCACCATTCCGGCGCCGATCCATCGGCACGTCCTTTTCGCCCCTCTTGCAGAGACCCTGTCGATCGGTTACCCTAGTAATTATCGGTTCTGAATGCAACGTGACGAAGGTATTTTGGAAAAAATGACTTATCCGGTGGCCATCCACCGCCTGGAAACACCATCCTACCCGGACTCACCGCCGTACCATCCGCACAAAGCCTATCCCGAATATGCCACACCAGGCCGGGCCGGGCCGGAGAACCAGGTATACGATGCGGTACGGGATCTGTTCCTGCGCCTGGGGCTGGACTCGGAGGCAGCGGGCACACCAGCGTGGAATCCGCTCGGCTCGACCATCCGCCCCGGCGACAAAGTGTTTCTCAAGCCCAACATGATCGCACACAAGCATACCGATTCTGAAGCCTGGATCGACGTGATCACCCATGGGTCCGTAATCCGGGCGGTGTTGGACTACGTTTTGATCGCGCTACAGGGGGAAGGGGCAATAGCCATCGGCGACGCGCCGCAAACGGATTCCGATTTCGACAAGATCATCGATCACATGGGATTGCACGAGCTCCAAAAATACTATCGAGACACTCTTGGGTTTTCCATAGACATTCTGGATCTTCGGGATGAGCGGTGGATCGAGAAGGACGGCATCTACGTGGAGACCGTCAATCTGGAGGGTGATCCCCGGGGCAGCGTCTCCGTCAACCTCGGGCCGCTTAGCCACTTCTCCGAATGGGACGGACAAAACAAGAACTACTACGGCGCATTCTACGATACGACGGAGACAAATCATCACCACAGCGGTGGAAGACACGAATACGCAATCTCGAGAACTCCGATCGATGCGGATGTGTTTATTGGAATCCCCAAGCTGAAGACTCACAAGAAGTGCGGGTTGACGGCAAACCTCAAGGGCCTAGTCGGGATCAATGCGAACAAGAACTGGCTCCCGCATTACTGCATCGGCAGTCCGTCGGTAGGCGGCGATCAGTTCCCCGGAAACTGCGCAAAGGGAAAACTTGAAAACCGGATTGTTCTGTGGATGAAGCTACACCTGTTGAAGGGAATCCGCGCCGC
>CAZTAB010000516.1:0-1971 GCA_964611475.1 uncultured Verrucomicrobiota bacterium
CTACGCAGCCATGATTTCGGCAATGGACCGGGATGTCGGGCGGATCCTTGACCTGGTGACGACCCTCGAGCTCGATGAAGACACCATGATCCTTTTCACATCCGACAACGGTCCCTCATTCGCGAATGAGGTCGATACCGCTTTTTTCCAGTCCACCGGATTCCTTCGAGGCCGGAAGAACATCCTGCTGGAAGGCGGAATCCGGGTTCCGATGATTGCTCGCTGGCCCGGTCAGATTCCCCCGGGCACCGTGGCCGACGAGCCGGCCATGATCACCGACTTCCTGCCCACTCTAGCGGAGCTGGTGGGAGAAACCCAGCCGGAGCATCCGGACGGCGTGTCGCTGCTGCCCACGCTGCTCGCTGCGTCGGCCTGTCAGGATCCCCATCCACCCCTGTACAGGGAAGAGCATCGAACGTTGCTGAAACAGGCGGTTCGAAGCGGACCCTGGAAGGTGCGGCGAAACGGCGACATTCACGCAGGGCAAAACCTTGAGCTCTTCAACATTGAAGCGGACCCATTTGAACTGCTGGAGCAGTCCGCTGCGCAGCCGGACATTTTGGACCAGCTCGTGCATATCATGGCCACGGAGCACACCATGTCGGCGTCAGAGGTGGATTTTCTCGGCAACAACGAGTTCCTTCACCTGGCGAACGTCTCGGTAACCTATGACCCTTCCGGGTTCAAACTCGTTTCCGGATCGGCATCGGGCGGTCATGTAATGAATCCGCTCAAGGCAGCCGTAACCTCTGACGTTCGAATCGTCACGGCCATCCGGATGGAGGAAGGGAATAATCGATATACCAACGGTTTTTTTCTCTGCGGAAGCGGAACGAACATCACCGACGCGCTTAAGATCGGCGTGGATGGAGGAAGGAAGGCCTTCCTCCTCTCTCACGGCGCGGACATGGTTGAAATACCGTTCGAAGAGGGGAAGGATCCCCTGCGGCGCTTCGATCTGGAGATTGAGTACAGCCCGGGGTCAGGCCTCGTCCGGGTCACCGAGGAAACCCAAACCTTTCAGACCGTCCTCTCCTCGCCCCTCACCAACCTGACCCACACCGGGTATGCCGTTGAAAATGCAATCGCGACATTTCACGTCGCCGATGTTTTCGTGACGGACCCACCGCAGGATCCACCGCCCACGATCGGGTGCGATATGGTCGAATTGATCCTGAATCGCCGCCTTCCCCCGCCCGGTCCGGGCTTCGGCAACATGGAGCATGCCACGGGAATGCTGTTTCAGGTGATCTCCCGGTTCAGTGAAAGCAACGGCGTGCCGCCACAAATTTCCGGGAAGAAACGATTCGGGACCAACACAGGCTCGATGCACAACGGATACTTCGTTACCACCTTTGCGCCAGATAGCGGCAGCGGGCCCGGCGGATTTTTATTCTACGACGTGTTCGACCCCTACAATCCCGTTCTTATCAACCGGGTGTACGAGCCCGACGGCCGCACCAAGGATTTTCGGGAGTCGCACTCCTTCGGTTTCTGTCACGACCGGAACCGGAAAATGATTGCCCTTCAGACGGGCAAGGGCATCGAGTTCTGGGATCTCTCGGACGTGCTCAACCCTATTCAACTCAGCAAGCTCGCATTGCCGCAGGTGAATTTCGGCGACTATGTCCGGGTCGCCTGGCAATTATATTGGCAGGCGCCCTATGTCTATGTGGCCGCGTCCAACCAGGGCATCTATATCATCGATGCATCGGACCCCACTACGCCCCGCCTCGTGGATCGCGGGCCCGGCGAGACCAATCCGATTTCGCCCGCCTTTCTCGGTGGGTTTCGGGTGGGACCCATCTTCGCCTTCGGAAACCAGATGCTGATCTCCAGCATGGGCCGGAGTTTTTCCGGCTTCTCAGTCCTCGACATCAGCAACCCAATTCATCCACGCCTTCTCTCTACCGTGCCCATCGTGCCACACCAGTACTACTCGACTTTCTTTAACGGAACGCACATCACATT
>CAZTAB010000517.1:0-19537 GCA_964611475.1 uncultured Verrucomicrobiota bacterium
TTCCCGCCCTGTTCATGGAGGATCCGGAGGTGAAGCTGAAACGCTTCGACGGGGAGCAAGAGACCCGGCCGTTGCAGGATCCAGGGAATCCGGTAGCCGCGGAGCTTGCCGCATGGGTTGGCGCCGTGTTGAACGACCATGAGCCGGAGGTCACGGGCATGGACGGGAGGGCCGTGGTAGAGGTGGCGGAAGCAGCGTACGAGTCGATCGAGTCGGGGCGACCGGTCACCATCGGTTGATCCGGATCTTTCCTGATGTTTCGCGGAGCATGCCCGGCCTCCGGGCATAGACGGTCGACACGTGGTCAGAGGATTTCCATCCGCATATCGAGCAGGACCATGCGTGGGTTCGATTGAAGCTGTTGCTGGACAGCGCTGAGGCGTTTGTCCACGACTTGTTTTTGCGCGGATACCGTTACGAACGCCAATTCCGCAAATTGCCGGGCGTCCTGACGGCCCGTTTCTGCCACGCTGACATTCATGGAATTGAGAATCCGGTCCTTGATACTCCGGATGACCTGCCTCTTGTCTTTCAGAGACCGCGATTCGGGAATGCTGATTTCAGCCTCCAAAAGTCCGATGATCAATGTTGGGCTCTCCTCGCTTCTTCATTAATCCCTATGTTGTTCTGAGTTATAGTTCAGAGTGGGAACGCATGCAAAGATTCTGAGGAATCATTCCTCCTCTGCGAGTTTGTCATCACGGATGCCGGGTCGTCTTGTGGGGCACACCACATCCTTCGTTCGTGTACCTGAATGCCCTTGACGAAGGAAATATATTTCCGGGGGGGATCAGCCGCGGTATGCAGGAGATCCTGATGCGGATGCCCTGATCCGGGCTATTTCCTGCGGTGGAAACTGGTGCGATTGTGTGAATCCGCCCAAGGAACTTGAACTGGGGTGCCGCACTGCGGGTCCTGGGGCATTCTCGGATGAACCCCGCAGCTTGGTCGGATAGACCCTTGTCACTCAGCCCCTCCCGCCTGGGCTGGGATGGCTTTCCCTCCATTTGACAATGCCACGCATTATTCCTATCCTTAAAACGTGAGTAATAGCTCGCATTTAGGCGCCCCACGTGGATTTTAGGTGGGGAATGGCGGAAATGGGGGCGAGGGATGATTACGTAAATGAACGGACAGCAGAAGCTGGTGATTGTGGATGGAGTCCGTACTCCATTCTGCAAGATGGGGACGTCCCTTGCCGACGTGTCTGCGGATGAGTTGGGGCGTGTCGCGGTACAGGCGGTCATCGGAAAAACCGGCATCGACCCGGGAATCATCGACGAAGTGATCATCGGGTGCGTCGGACAGCCGGCGGACGCGGCGAATATCGGGCGCGTGGTTTCTCTCCGGGCGGGGATTCCCCGGCATGTGCCCGCAATCACCGTGCACCGGAATTGCGCGTCGGGTTGTGAGTCGATCACGCAGGCCTTTGAGAAAATGGCGGCCGGGGTTGGAGAGGTCTTTGTCGTCGGCGGAACGGAGAGCATGTCCCGTTATCCGCTGCTCTTTGCCCCTCGCGCAGCCCGGAAGTTTGCGCAACTGGCCAAGGCCCGCACCATCAGCCAGCGAATAAGGGCCATGGCCAGATTCCGAGCTTCCGATTTTAAACCACAGATTAGTCTTCGGATGGGTCTGTCGGACCCGGTCAGCGACATGAACATGGGAGAAACCTCAGAGTTGATCGCGCGTGAGTCTTCGATCACGCGCGAGGCAGCGGACCAATTCGCTGAGGAATCGCACCACAAGGCGTTCGCGGCTCGTGAGCGGCTAGCGGAGGAGATCACGCCCGTATTTGTCCCGCCGGAATACAGGGATGTGGTGACAGAGGATGTCGGACCGCGTGAGCAGCAATCAATGGAGGCTCTCGGGAAACTTAAGCCTGTGTTCGATCGCAGGAACGGAGTGGTCACCGCAGGCAATGCGTCGCAGATCACCGACGGTGCCGCGGCTCTCCTGGTGATGTCCGAGCGCAAGGCTGATGAACTGGGCCTGGAGCCCTTGGGCATTCTTTCGGGATACAGCTATGCCGGATGCGACCCGGCACGCATGGGGCTCGGGCCGCTGTACGGGATTGCAAAGGCGGAGGAGCGGACGGGCCTGGGGCTCGACAACGCGGACCTGATCGAGATCAACGAGGCGTTTGCGGTGCAGGTGCTGGCATGCATTGCCGCGGCCCGGTCGCCCGAATTCGGACGCAGGGAACTGGGCCGGGAGAATGCGCTGGGAGAAATTCCGGAAGAAAACTTGAATGTGAATGGCGGTGCGATCGCCCTCGGGCACCCCGTGGGGACGACCGGAGCCAGATTGGCGATCACGATTTTGAAGGAATTGAAGCGGCGGAAGGCAAAACGCGGACTGGTTTCACTCTGTGTCGGCGGCGGACAGGGTGCCGCACTGTGGTTTGAAAGGCCCTGAGGGAAAAAAGGATTTCGAAGGATGAAGGGGGTTGAAGAGGCACTCGGAAAGCAGTCGGTTCCTGAAGAGGCAGGCGGGAAACCGGTTCGCCTTGAGGAACTTGAGGGGGGCGTTGTTCGCATCGTGTATGACAAACCGGGCTCGAGCGTAAACGCGTTCAACCGCGCGACGATCGAGGAATTTGGCGCTATCGTGGACCACCTTGCCGACCGGCGGGATCTTCACGGGGCGATCGTCGCCTCGGCGAAGGATTCGATCTTTGTGGCCGGTGCCGACATCAAGGAGTTGTTTCGGCCGGACCTGAACGAGAACGACGTGCGCGACCTGATTCGGCTGGGGCAGGGGATGTTTAACAAGCTGGCGTCCCTTGACCTGCTCACCGTGGCCGCGATCCACGGTGCCGCGCTGGGTGGCGGTTGCGAACTGGCCCTCGCCTGCGATTACCGCATCGCCACCGACGCGAAGTCGACCCGGATTGGGGTGCCTGAAGTCATGTTGGGCATTCTTCCTGCCTGGGGCGGCTGCACCCGGTTGCCGCGTCTCGTGGGGCTTCCCGTTGCGCTGGATCTGATTCTTTCCGGCCGGGGGTATCCGGCGCGCAAGGCGAAGAGGGCGGGTTTGATCGACGATGTCGTTGCGCCGGAGCGATTGACGGATGCCGCCCTGAGATTGATCGCGGTGGGCGATCCTCCCCGCCGGAAATCTCGTGCGATTGTCAACAACCTGTTTTCACGGGCCGTGATTTCCAGGCATACGCGCAGAAAGGTCATGGCCAAGACCCGCGGACACTACCCCTCCATGATCCGGGCCCTCGAGGTGGTGGTGGAGGGTCTGTCGGTGTCCCCCGCTCGCTCGATGCGTATGGAGGAGGACGCGTTTGCGGAGGTTTCCCGGACCCGGACGTGCCACAACCTCGTCCGGGTGTTTCACCTCGAAGAGCGGTCGAAGCGGTTCCAGGTTTCGCTGCCGGATGGAACGGATGCCGACTCCAGGGACATCTCCCGCGTCGCGGTCATCGGCGCCGGCGTGATGGGGGCGGGGATTGCGCAGTGGTCCAGCGCCCGGGGCCAGCAGGTGATTCTCAGGGATATCTCCACTGGGGCCTTGGCCGGGGGCATGCAGGCCATCGGCAGGGTCTACGGCGATGCGGTGACGCGGAGGATCTTCACGCGGCGGGGGGGGCAGGAGGGCATGGACCGGATTTTCCCGACGACGCAGGATGTTCCGCTGGAGGGCGTTGACCTGGTCATTGAGGCTGCGGTGGAGAAGATGGAACAGAAGAAACAGATTTTTCAGTCTCTTGCGTCGCAGGTTTCGGCCGATACGATCCTGGCCAGCAATACATCGGCCCTGTCGATCACGGAACTCTCTGAGTGCGTGCCGCATCCGGAGCGCGTGGTGGGCATCCACTATTTCAATCCGGTGCACCGGATGCAACTTGTCGAAGTGGTATCCGGACGCCACACATCGCCGGTCACGCTGGATCGGGCGGTTCGATTTGCCCATGCAATAGGCAAATTGCCGGTGGTGGTGGAGGATTCTCCAGGCTTCATCGTAAACCGTGTCCTGATGCCGTACCTGGCGGAAGCCGGACGGCTCTTTGTCTCGGGGGCCGCCCCCCTGGAGGTGGACGACGCGATGCTGGATTTCGGCATGCCCATGGGGCCGATTCGCCTTGCCGATGAAGTAGGGATCGATGTTTGCGCGCACGTTGCCCGGCATCAGGCGGAGCACTTCGGCGATCGTATGCCGGTGCCGGATGTGCTGGACCGGATGGTCGAGGCCGGGTTCCTTGGCAGGAAAAGCGGCGTTGGCTTTTACGAGTACGGCCGCAAAAAAAACCGCCCGAATCCCGACGCCAGGAGGTTTGTTGAGACGTCGGAGCGCAGGGGCGTGTCCCGCGTGGATTTGGCGGAACGCATGTCCCTCCTGATGCTCAACGAGGCAGCCCGCTGTGTTGAGGAAAAACGGGTCTCCGGCCCGGAGGATGTGGATTACGCGATGATTCGTGGAACGGGGTTTGCCCCGTTCCGGGGTGGGCCGCTTCGCTATGCGGATGACAGGGGCATTGCCGAGGTCGTCGACGCCCTCGCGGTCCTTGCGGGCGACGGGGAACCGCATTTCGAGCCGTGTGATTTGCTGCGGCGCATGGCGGCGGATGGAACAGAGTTTTACGACAGTTCACGAGGTGAACGATGACCGAAAAGCAAATCCTTGAACCCGTCCGAGGCCCGGCCGGAAGCAGGGAAGAGCCGATGGTCATCGATACGTCGAATATGTCGGAGGGGAAGCGGGCCTCCCTTGAAATCGCCGAGTCGTCCCGGGAGGCCGCCGGGGAATACCCGACCTTTGCGGGGCAGTTGTTCATGGGAAAGCTGCCATGGGAGATCATTACCCCGTTTCCCGCACAGTCAGATGAGGACCGCGCCATGGGGAATGCGTTCCTGGAGCAGTTGAAGGCATTTCTACGCGACAAAGTGGATGCGGATCGTATCGATGCCGAGGGGGAGATCCCGGACGAGGTCATGGAAGGGCTGGCCAGGCTGGGCGCCTTTGGCATCAAGATCCCCATTGAGTATGGGGGTCTGGGATTGTCCCAGACAAACTATTGCCGGGCCGCCACGGTGCTCGGCAGCCACTGCGGAAACCTGTCGGCCCTCTTGTCTGCACACCAGTCCATTGGCATTCCCCAGCCGCTGCTGATGTTTGGGACGGAGGAGCAGAAGCGGGAGTACCTCCCCCGGATGGCCCGAGGCGAGATTTCCGCGTTTGCGCTGACCGAGGAAGGCGTGGGTTCGGATCCCGCAAGGATGGAGACAACCGCGGAGCCGTCCGAAGACGGTTCACACTTTATTCTTAAAGGCCGGAAATTGTGGTGCACCAACGGAACGCGCGCCAGCGTTCTGGTGGTGATGGCTCGCACACCTTCAAAGTTCGTGAACGGGAAGGAACGTCCGCAAATCACGGGCTTCATTGTGGAGACCAACTGGCCGGGCGTCGAGATCGAGCGCCGGTGCCGGTTTATGGGGCTGAAGTCCCTGTACAACGGGGTGATCTCGTTTCGGAATGTCAGGGTGCCGCGCCGGAATATTCTTCTGGCGGAAGGCAAGGGCCTGCGGGTTGCCCTGACGACTCTGAACATCGGCCGATTGACCCTTCCCGCCATCAGCGCCGGGACCTCCAAGCTGTGCCTTCGCATTGTCCGGGACTGGTGCAACGAACGGGAGCAATGGGGTGTAAAGATCGGCCAGCATGAGGTTATCGCGGATAAAATTTCCCGGCACGCGGCGGGTGTGTTCGCTACCGAATCCATCACCCTGCTTTCCGCCGGACTGGTCGACCGGATGTCGACCGACATCCGAATCGAGGCGGCCTTGTGCAAGATGTGGGGAACGGAGGAAGGGTGGCGGATTCTCGACGAAACCATGCAGGTGCGCGGTGGTCGGGGATACGAGACTGCGGATTCCCTGCGTGCCCGCGGGGACAAACCGATCGCGGTGGAGAGAATGATGCGCGACTCGAGGATCAATCTGATCTTTGAGGGCTCGAGCGAAATCATGCGCCTGTTCATCGCGCGGGAGGCGCTCGATCCGCACCTGAAACTTGGTGCCGACGTGATGAACGCGAAGCTTTCGGCCGGCGTACGGATCCGGGCCGGGTTGCGGGCGCTGGCATTCTACGGGCTGTGGTATCCGCGGCTGTTGTTCCCGCGCCGCCACCAGGCCATCAGCGGCATGCACCCCGTGCTGCGCCGCCATGCTCGAGCCGCGGAACGCGCAAGCCGGAAACTTGCCCGAAGCCTGTTTCTCGCCATGGTGCGATACGGCCCCGGCCTGGAATCAAGGCAGATCCTGTTGCGCCGTCTGGTTGACATCGGCGCGGATATTTTTGTCATCGCTGCCTGTTGTTCACGGGCGCAACACCTGGCCGGCCGGGGCAGGTGCGCTGACAATGTCTTGGCCATGGCGGACTACGCCTGTCGCGAGGCAGCGCTGCGGATCAGGAACCATCACCGTGAAATCCGCGAAAACAACGACCGGCAGGGATGTGACCTGGCGGGCAGCATCCTCGACGGTGAGTACGGATGGATCGAGGACGGAATCATCGAGCAGGAATACTTCTCGAGCGGAAACAGTACGTAGTTTCCATTGCGGAAGCCCAGTCTGTCGCGGTGGCACATTCGCTTTCCGCAACAGGAACCACTTCGTTTTGAGTTATGCCCCGCACTCAATCGGTGTACTGCCGCTCCACTTCGTGCAACAATCCGGGCTCTCCGATGAGGGTAAGCCGGTCGCCGTCCTCGATGACGGTGGAGGCACGGGGCACAAATGTCTGGTTCTCACGCCGGACCAGGGCAATCAGGCACCCGGCAGGAAAGCGGGCCCCCGCGACGGATTTCCCGATGAGTCGCCGGTTTTTGGAGTCGCCGAGGACGGTCAGGGCGAGATACCGGTCGTTTCGAAGCAGGGTTTCCTTGAGTTGCTGTTCATCCACGGCACCCAGCCATTCTTGCATGAACTCGTCGTCATCGACTCGCTCGGCGATCTGGGCAAGAATGCGAAGATGCTGCCCTGGGTTGTCCTCGGGACTGACGAAGAAGAAGGCGGCCTGTACCGGTTGTTCTGGGTCTCGGTGCCGGCCGAGTTCATCCGCGAAGTTGATTCCCATTCCCTGGGGCGCCCGGACCAGGACCATTTCCGAGTTGTCCAGGCCGGGCATCCGGAGGTGCGGGAGGGCCGCGCCGTGGGAGACCGGCGTCATTCCGATGCGGGTGCCACGCTTGTATCCGTCGAAGATTTCATTGGCGCTTCCCGCCACGCGATCCGCGAGCAGGCCCGCCGCCTTGCGGGCGACGTCCTCGAAATCAATTTTCTCCGGCTCCTCCAGGATCTGTGCGCGAGCAACGATCTCGTCGAAGGGATCCTCGGTGCGCAGCCCCTTTTCCTTCAGGATTCCCCGGAGTTCCTCATCGAGGCCGTCAAATCGTCCCTTCCCGAGGCGCTCAAAGACGTGGAAGATCGCCCCGCTGCGATCGGCATGCTTCCGGGCGTAGTGAAAGTACCAGCCGAGACTTGCCACCACGAGGACGGCGGTAAAGATCACCGGTGTTACCCCCATGATCGCGATGAACAGGAACGGAACGACCAGTCCGACAATCTGCATCCAGGGGTACAAGGGCGACCGGTAGACGGGATCGTATGAATCGATATGGCTTTCCCGCATGACAATGACCGCCAGGCACGTCAGAGCAAAGAGAAGAAGCTGAAATGCGCTGGCAAGCTTGGCGATCCGGACCGGATCAAGAAAGAGGAGAATGAAGAGCATGATCCCGACCGTCACGAGGACACCGTTAATGGGAATATTTTTGGGACTGAGCTTCCCGAAAAATCCGGGAAGGGTCCCGTCACGGCTCATGGCGAGCGGATAACGTGACGCGCTGAGGATTCCCGCGTTGGAGACGGACGAAAAGGCAAACAGCGCAGCCACGACCATGATGATTTTCCCGGGGGTTCCCGCCAGGATCTCGGCCGCGCGGGCAGCGGGGGCGTAGGCGAACTCCCCGGTCAGTTCCGGCATGGGAATCACGCCGACCATTACCGTGGTGCCCACAACATAGATGAGGATCGCGGTGCCGAGGGACAGAAAGACGCCGAGGGGAAGGTTCCGGCCCGGGTCTTTCACCTCTTCCGAAACGCTGGCGACCTTCGTGATACCCACGTAGCTGATGTACACCATGCCGGCGGTCGCGAAGAGCGATTGGCTTCCCGAGGCCCAGAAGTTTTCGAAGTGGGAGACGTTCATCTCGAAAACACCGCGCAGAAACCAGAGCAGGATCAGTAACAACCCGCCCACCAACACGAGTTGAATGGTGCCTGCGCCTTTTGCCCCGAGAATGTTTACCGCGCCGAACAGGAGCGCAAAGACAACCGCGACCGGAACCATGGGCAGGGCGGGGAAGATCAGGTTGATGTATGCGCCCATGCCGACCAGCGCGAAGGACGCCTTGAGCATCAGGGCGAGCCAGGTGCCGAGCCCGCCCACCGTCCCCACGATCGGGCCGAGACTGCGGTCCAGGAAATAGTAAACCCCGCCAGCACGCGGCATGGCGGTCGCCAACTCGAGTACACTGAATACCGCCGGAACCAACGGGAGGGCCGCAAGCAGGTAGGCCAGCGGAAGGGCCGGCCCCACCCGCTCCGCGGCCAGACCCGGAAGGAGAAAGAAGCCCGCGCTCAGCGTGGTGCCGGTTGCAAGGGCATACACGCCAGGAAGACCCAGCGCCTTGCGCAGGCGGGCTTTCCTTTCAAGGACAGGCATTCGCTCTATTTCTCCGCCAGGACGTAGCCATACCATGCTTCCCAGCCATCGAATTGGGTTCTGCGCCGGAATACGCCGTCTCCCTCGTCGCGGTCGTCATCCCACCCTTCCAGGTAGACATCAATGTGCCGGAAGCCGACCTCCGCCAGGAGATCCCGTAGTTCCGGGATGGTCCAGAGTCGCCAGTCGTACGTAAATGCCCGGGAAATCCGGGATCCATCTTTGAATGAGAAATGAATGTGGCACTTGATTTCATGCGTGAGGGGATTGTACGCCGCCTGGTCCCAGACATAATTGTAGGTTTCCAGGGGCGTTCCATCCAAATCCACGGCATCCTTTATCTTGCGCTTGTCCTTGATGACGCCATGGCCCTCCGAGCCCCCAAACTCGTCGAGAAACAGCATGCCGTCGTCCGCGAGCGTGTCGTAGACCGCGGCAAAGTAATCGCGAAGAACCATGCGGTCCTTGAAAATGTTGAACGAAAAATTGAATGCGCAGGTGATATCCATGACGGGGGTTCTCACGCTCAGCACATCCTCCTGCAGAAGGTGCACGCGTGCTGCCGCGTCGCCGATGCGCGGCAGGTGATGGTCCCGGCACCAGTTCAGGGTCGCCTTGTCCAGGTCCACGCCCCAGGCATGGTTGCCGGGCGATCGCTTCACCCACTCGCAGGAAAGGCCGGCCGTGCCGCAGAAATCCTCCCGGAATGCGCGAGCCGCCCGTCCCCGCCGCCGCCGGAAGATCCGGGTTAGAAAATCGATCTGTCCTTCGATTCCCTGTACCGCATTCTCATACAGGACATGCCGGTCTGCGGTGCATGCAGTAAGCGCTCTTTTCTTTTTAGCCATGAACGAAACCTAACCGCCTTTCATTTTCCAAGGGAGTGAAGGTACACTATTACCTCGAATTGTCATGGGCGATCCAGCGAAGACGTAACCTGCCTTATTGTTTCCCGCTTAATTCAAGGAACTCCACATCGAAGGCGACCATAAGATTCCGGGAGGGGCATTGAACGGTCATGGGCGCGCCTGGGGGGCGATTTCGACACAGCCACAACTCCGGGGATGTAAAGAGCAGCCGGATCCGGGGCTGCGGCGCGAAAGACGGGTGCCGGGAGCAGGGAATTGATTGGGGCGACTAGTTCCCGTCGCGGGGAGAGTACTTCTCCAGGAACTCTTCCGGATTATACGCTTTCTTTTTTTCATTCCAGACCTCGAAATGCAGGTGTGGCACGATAGAAAGCCAGTTTCTGGCGTCCGCGCTTCGGCTTGTTTGCCCCATGGTGCCGAGCCGATCGCCTTTGCGGACTTCCTGCCCGACCCGAACGTCGACCACTGCCATGTGGCCATAGAGGGTGTAGAAAGTCTGCCCGGTTCCCGGCCATTGGTGTGACAGAACAACATGCCGGCCGAAGTCCGATTCATCCTCTTCTCGCACGGATTCGATCACCACGGCATCGAAAACTGAAAAGATGTCGTCATGCGGTACGACCACTGGTTCCTCGCTCCGATATTCCGCTCCCGATTCACAGTCGGAAAAATACACGACGGTTGACTTGCCGGTTGAGGTTTTTCGGGCCGGAGCCACATCGCAGCCGCGGTGGAATCGTTTCCCGCAGTTCCTCGTCCAGCCGGGTCGTCCATAGTCTGTGTTGGCCCGCGTCGTGGCGAAAAACCGGTCCGGCCGGGTGCGGAGTGACCGGTTCGGCGTCGGCCAGGCGATTTGCAGGTCTTCGCGTTCCGGCAACGGGACGAAGCGGCTGGATGAAGCAGCGGCAAACTCGTTCATGCACATGACCCCGGACAGAAAAACCACCAACCCTGTAGATCTGGGAACTTGATCCATTATCGATTCTTCTCGTTTTCCCCATGAAGGCAAGTGAATTGGGGCCGGCTACACCCCGCATGCGGCCTTTGTACATATGAAACAGGCCGCGTGGATTTCATAAATGAAATATTTGTTGCCGATTCCCTTTTAAAGGGACGGGAATCATTTTGCATTGTGCGCATCTGTTCAATGAAACCTGCTCCGTTTACAGACCTGGCATTGATCCGGCCTGTCCCTGGGGGGATACGCGGATACTGCCATGGTTTTGCAAATTCCGCATGGTTCTTGAGTTTCCGGTTGTCGTCTGCCACGGGGGTCGGATGCCCGTGCGGACGAGCCTTTCCCGGTCACCGGGCGCTTCGTACGATGTGGATAAGTTGATTCAGGCGATTGTCCGCGTCCCGCTCCGTGAGCCGGGGAAACTTCGGGCCTTCCTTGATGTAGTCGTTGCCGCGGGTCATCATGACCCGGTCTCCGCGGGTCTCGACGGACGTGATGTCCCTGGATGCCGCGAGAATCCGGATTCTGCATGTTTTAAGGAGGCGGTTGAGAGAGGGTGGAACGGGACCAAACCGGTCCGCGAATTCGGTGAACAAGTGATCGATCTCAGGTTCTGTCGTGGCCGTTGAAACCTTGCGGTACGCGTGAACCCGGAGATCTTCATCCTCCACGTAGGAGATCGGTATGACGGCGCCGTTCGCTTTCTCGCCGGATGATGTGCTCAGGCTCAGGAAGGGAAGCTTCAGCTCCACATCGATAAGTGGCGGCACCTCCTGTCCCTGCAGCCGCGCGACGGTGCGCTTGAGGAACTGGCAGTACAATTCGAATCCGATTGCGCCGATGTGGCCGCTCTGTTCCGCGCCGAGGAGGTTGCCGGTTCCGCGGATTTCAAGGTCCTTGAGCGCCAATTTGAAGCCTGCACCAAGGCTCCCATAGCGCTGGAGCGCCGAGATCCTCCGGCGGGCGGGGTCGGCCATGGAGCCGCTCGGCGGGAGAAGCAGGTAGGCGTAGGCCTGGTGCTTGTACCGGCCCACCCGGCCCCGGAGTTGATACAACTCAGCCAAGCCGAAGCGGTCCGCTCGATCAATGATGATCGTGTTGACATTTGGGATGTCCACTCCGCTTTCAATGATCGTGGTGCAGAGCAGGACGTCGATGGATCCCTCGTAAAATGTCCGCATGACTTCCGCCAGCTCCCCTTCCTTCATCTGTCCGTGGGCAACCGCAATCCGGGCTTCCGGGACCAGTTGCGCAAGCCGTCCCTCGACTCGCCGGATGGACAGTACGCGGTTGTGGAGGAAGTAGACCTGCCCTTCGCGGTTGAGCTCGCGCAGAATGGCATGACGAACCACCTCGTCGCTGTAGGGGGCGATCACGGTCTTGATCGGAAGGCGTTCCTGGGGCGGGGTCTGGATGGTACTCATGTCCTTGGCCCCCAGGAGACTCATATACAGTGTCCTTGGGATCGGGGTGGCGCTGAGCGTTAGTACATCCACGAGCTGCCGGACCTGCTTGAAATACTCCTTCTGCTCCACTCCGAATCGCTGTTCCTCGTCGATGATCAGCAGCCCGAGGTCGTGAAACGCGACGTCCTTCTGCAGCATCCGGTGCGTGCCGATCAGGATGTCGATGCTCCCGGCACGGAGCCGCCGGGAGATCTCCGCCTGGGCTGACCGGGGCTGGAACCGGCTGAGCATTTCGATTGTCACGGGAAAGGCGTTCATGCGCGCGCAGAACGTGTCGTAGTGCTGCTGGGCCAGCACGGTTGTCGGAACCAGGATGCCAACCTGCTTTCCGCTCATGACCGCCTTGAACGATGCACGCATCGCGATCTCGGTTTTCCCGTAGCCGACGTCGCCGCATACAAGCCGGTCGGTCGGCTGCCGCCGCTCCATATCCGCCTTGACGTCCAGGATTGCCCGGTGCTGATCCCGTGTTTCCTGATAGGGGAATGACGCCTCGAATTCCCGCTGCCACTCGTTGTCCGGGGCGAAGGCGAACCCCGTGCGCGTGTCACGCAGAGCCTGCGTCTCCATCATCGTGGCCGCGAGGTCGCGTACCGCAAGCTGCGCCGCGCGCTTCTCGTTGTTCCACCTGCGCCCCCCGAGCCGGTGTAGCGTCGGAGATTTCGCGCCGGTTCCAGCATAACGGGATAGCAGATGGGTCTGGCCCACTGGAATGTAGAGCCGCGCCTTGTCCGCGTATTCCACCGAGAGCACTTCCTGCATTGAGCCGTGGGTGTCGATTTCCTGCAGTCCGAGGTACTTTCCGATCCCGTGTTCCATATGGACCACGAATTCGCCCGGGCGGAGATCCGTCCAGTCTAGGACCTGAAGACCGGCAAGCCGGCTGGCCCCCTTTCGGGTTCCATGCAGATCGTACCGGCCGCGGACGGCCTTTCGCATTCCGTACACGTCACTCTCGGACACGAAGATCCTGCCCGCGCCCGGGATTTCGAACCCTTCCGACAACGGCCCGACGATGCGGGGAGCATGCCGGTGCAGGGCGGGACTGTTCGTCCTCACAAATTCCTCAAACCGGTCCCGCATTCCTTTGGTGCTGAAATAGAACCGGACCGACGAGCCGCGGGTCCGCCGGGAATCCAGTTCTGAGAGGAAACGAATTCTCTCTTTTCCCAGGGGATCCGGTCCCTCGGACGATCCCGGCACCGCGGGGACTCCCGCGATGGCGCGAATATCGAGGGTCCTTGCCTTCGCCCCCGGCGACGCTCCGACGGACAGGCTGCCTACACCTGACCGGGCCGCGGCGCGCTCAAGCACCTGTTCATGGGATAGCGCAATTGACTCGAGAGACAGCTCGGAAACCGTTTCTTCGAAGACCCGCGCATGCTCGGCGATTGCCGACGGATCGTACCAGACCATGCACGTTTCCGGGTTCAGCGCGTCGAACAGATCTGCATCGAGCTGGCAGGGATTGCCGGCTGTCCACTCCGCCGCGGGTGAGAGTACGGCTTCCGACCGGGCCTCGACACCGCACTGGTTTCCGGGATCAAACGTCCGGATCGATTCAAGGATGTCCCCGAAGAATTCGAGGCGAAGCGGCCAGGGCTCGGGTAACGGCCAGACATCCAGAATGCATCCCCGGACTGCGGCTTCCCCCTTCTCCCCGATCTGAACCTGGAACTGGTATCCGAGGCCGACGAGCGACTCGCTCAGGGATTCCGGCCCCGTGTCGTCGCCGGGGATGAGGCGCAGGGTGTCGCGGGTCAGGCGTTCGAGAGATATGGTCTGCTGCATGACCGCCTGGATGGTGGTGACAGTGACCTGAGGGACAGCCGGGAGCGCGAGTGCATGCAGGACGCCGAGCCGGTCGCCGACCACGTCAGGATGGGGGCCTGAATCGTTGTCCGGCAGGGTTTCCCAGCCAGGGTAGAACGCCAGCTTGTCCTCCAATCTCCCGTCAAGGGTGAGCAGGTCATGGAAGAGCCGGTCCTGTGTCCGGGGTCCATCGGTGACGCACAGGAGGGGCTTTTCAAACCGGTCCCGGAGGCACTGGAGAACGTAGGCGAGCGCGGACGTTGACAGCATGTGGACAGAGCGGTCCCTTCCCGGGTCAAACAAGGCCCGGAGGTTCTCCCAGTCCTGACGAGCCAGCTCAGGTTGCATGGCTTGCCAGCAACCTACGACACGGATGAACCGGTGGTCAACCCGCCGCCGGTTAATTGGTGGAAAGTTGCTGGACTTGCCGGATTCGGCCGTGCTACATGGAGTGAAGCTGCGCGGGTCTTCACGGCCCGCGGAAGCCAGGCACGAAACGCGCAGAAAGAGGAGGTCAGTCCATGGGAAGATTTGTCACGTTTGTCGTGATCACGGCGTTGTCCGGATCGGTTTTCGCGGCCAACATTAATCAGGATACGAAAGAAATGGGTGTCTCGGGGATGGTCGACTTCGACGGGACGTTCGGCACTGAAATCGATTTGTCCCTCAAGGGGGGATATTTTTGGATCGACTACCTCGAGTTCGGGGGCGAGATTGGCGTCGTTGACAATGACGCGGTCAAGGCGTGGAACGCCGGTGTTTTCTCGGAGTACAGCTTCATGCTTGAGTGGCCCGTTATTCCGTACATCGGAGCCGCCCTGTCCTTCGGAGCGGCGGAGGTGGAAGCAATCAAACAGGATGAGACCGCCGCGATCGGTTCTTTCAATACGGGAATCAAGTATTTCGTCACCGACAACGTTGCATTGGACACCGATTTGGTTTTCAGCATCGCTTCTGCGGAAGTCTTTCCTGAGAAGGACCGGGCTGAGGACACGGACATGCGCTGGCGCATTGGTCTCCGGTTTTTCTGGGACTGAAGAGAAAAATTGGTTCATCTAGACTTGGGGCCTTCCGCCGCGAGGGGAAGGCCTTTTTGGTGACAAGCTAGCGCGCCGGTTTGGATGTCCTGACGGGCGCGGGATGCCGAGGGCATCCGTGATCTGGGCCCCCAGCCCCAAAGCCTGTTTCGGCCCATTGTCTGGAGGGTTGTTCCATTTGGGACTACGCTGAACCAGATTTCCCTTCTCGCATTGGTTCTTTTCCCCATGTCCGGCCTGCTGTCGATTGTTGCGAGCAGAGTGGGATCGTGCAGGCTGCTCCTTGTCGTGCGGCTGCTTGAACACGATCAGGGGTCTGATGGAGAACGAGAGTGAGGGCGTTGGTCGTGCTGTCATTTTCGGATCATGATCGGCACATAGGGATCCCGGTCTGGCCGTACCGAGGCATGCACATGGTGGCCGCCCCGCTTCGGCGCTTCGTGGTAGACCCAGTCGAACCCCGCGGCCCAGGTGAGGATCGCCAACCTTTCGAGTCCCAGTTCATCGCATGTCAGGTCGACGGCGCGGCCCTGCTTGTGCAGGGACTTTGGCGAGTGAACTCCAGTGGCGCGATATGCGTCATGAACTTCAAGAGTTCCGCCCTCCTGCACGACCAGTTCGATGACCCTTCGCAGCGACTCCTCCAGTGCGTAATGAACCAGGTGATCGTCTTCGGTGTCCCCCTGGGCTTCATCGTTGTCGCTCTCCCACCACACGCGGTCGTCGTACACCTCCACGAGGTCCCGTTTGGGATCGAAATTGACCTGGTCGATGGACACGGACGCCGAGCTTTCCCTGTAAGAAGGGCGACGGGTTTTTCTGGGGAAGGAATTGGGCAATTCACGAACGGGCTGGTTGATCGGCGCCGGCGCTTCGGCCACCTCCTCCATTGGGACGGGGACCCTGGTGGTTTCCGGCGGCGGTGCCACGTCAAGGGAAGCCGGGCGGCTGCCGAGGTAGAGACCGGCTCCTACCACCATGGCGGATACCAGCAGCGAAATCCCGCAGAGCCTGCGAAACGGCATGCCGGAGGGCAGATCCGAAGCCGTGGCGCCGCACCATGTTCCCAGCACCAGTAGCTTCAATTCGCCGAAGAATTCCCTTAACCACAAGAGCATGGAACCCGACTACGGTCCTTCGCTTCCGTTCTTTGCCGACGCATCCGGGACCACCACGGAAAGGGCCCGGGCGCCGGGCACGAGGAACTCGGTGGCCGCCTGACGGACATCTTCCGCCGTGACGGCTTCCAGCCTCTGGCGCGTGCTGAATGCGTGCAGATATCCTAGTCCGTAGAGTTCGTTCAGCGCGCAGGTTTGAGCGAGCCCCCCGTTGTTCTGCAGGCTCTTTTCATGGGCCGCGATAAGCTGGGCCCTGGAACGGGACAACTCTTCATCGCGCAGTCCTTTCGCAGACATGCGCTCGATCTGTTCATCGAGGAGTGCTTCCACTTCCTCCAGCACGTCAGGTCGGGTGCCCGCGTAGAAGACCACCGCGCCGGGCTCCCGGCCGGACATTTGGTACGCTCCGGCATAGTACGCGAGGCCCCGCTTGTCCCGAACCTCTATGACGAGATCGGAGGAAAGCCCACTTAGTGCGTTTTCGAGGATGTTCAATGCATCGACACGGGGGTCGAGCAGGTCGACCCCGGGAAATCCGATGAGAAGGATCGCCTGTTCCCTCGGCTCTGTCCGCATGCTTTTATCCGGCAACGTTGCTTGTGGGCGAACACCGGAAGGCTTCATGGCGGGGCCGGAGGGGAGCGAAGCGAGAATCCGGCTTGCGGTTTTCGTGGCCTCTTCGACGGAAACGTCCCCGAAGATGGAAAGAACAAGGTTCCCGGACACGACGAGTTCCCGGTGCAGTTCCTCCAGGGTGTCGCGAGTCACGCTCTCCACGCTCTCCAGGGTGCCTTGGGGAATCCAACTGTACGGATGGCCAGGGAACAGCATGTCCCGGAGCTGCTGCTGCGCCTGAAACATGGGCCGTTCCAACTGCTGTCGAATCCCGGCCAGTTGGATGTTCCGTTGTTTCTCCAGTTCCTCCTCGGGAAACCGGGGGGTCAGGAGGCAGTCCCCCAGAATTTCAGCGAACGTGTCGACGTCCTCGGTCAGGCACCTTGCCGTAAGCCCAAAACTGTTTCGTCCGGAGTAGGGCCGCAGCCTTGCCCCGATCGATTCGATGCTTTCTGCGATCTGGGACGCTGTCCGCGTGGAGGATCCGCGGGTCAACATGTCAGCCATCAACTGCGTGCTGCCGGCTCGGTCCCGGGTCTCGGCCAGCAGCCCACCCCCGCATGCCACGGCAAAGTATACGAACGGGAGCCGGCGATCTTCGCGCACGATCAAAGGGATCCCGCCCGGCAGAAATACCCGTTCCGGGCGCGCCTGCGCCCGTTCATTGGCTTGGGCGGACTCTTCTGCCTGTTCGAGCTCCGGGGATAGAATGGCGATCGTCCGGTTTTTGGGGCGAACGTACTTGTTCAGAACGTGGGTCAGGTCTTGGGCTGTGACCCGATTGGCGGAAGCCAGGTACTGCTCGGAGAAGGTCGGGTCACCGGCGTAGAATTCACCCGACGCATAATCGCGGGCTTGGCCGGTTACGTTCTGAAGCCCTGACAACTCGCTTACCAGAATTTGCCGTTGCGCTTTTCGAATCTCATCCTGGGTGAATTTGGTGTTCTGCCAGGCCAAAACCAGTTTTTTGATCGCATCGCGCACCTCTACCTCGTTCTCCGGAGGTAGGACGACGCTGAATCCAAACATTCCGTTCTCCTTGGGTGTCCACGACCATGCGTCCGCGGAGACTGCTATTTTACGGTCCTCCACCAGTTCCCGCACCAGGCGCGAACTCCGGCCGCTGCCAAGCACGCCGGCCAGTACGTCCAGGGCCGGGGTGTCCGGATGGGTGAGTGGAACCGTGTGGTATGCCCACTCGAGCCTGGAGAGGTTAAACGCCCCCGTTTCGCGGCCGAACCGGGCCGATGCCTGGGCCGGTTCTTTTGGCACGATGACCGGAGCCCGGGGGCGTCGGTGGAAACCGGCAAACGTTTCGCGAATAGCCATCTCCACTTCCTCTGCGTCGATGTCACCCACGATGACGATGATCATGTTGTCCGGGACGTAGTGCTTTCGATAAAAGGCCTGTAGTTCTGCGCGGGTCATCCGGACCAGAACTTCTTTATTTCCGTTTTTTGGATGCGGGTACTGGTGAACCCGATATGCGGTCCTCATGAGGAGCTTGCTGGCGATTCGATTCGGGTCATCCTTTCCCATTGCAACTTCGCGCAACACCACTTCCCGTTCCCGCAGCCACTCCTCCTCGGGGAAGTTCGCATTCATCATGGCGTCGCCGAGCACATCCAGTCCGACCCGCCACTGGTCGCTCGGGAGAGTGGTGTGATAAACCGTGCGGTCGTAACTGGTGTACGCGTTGATGTCGCCGCCTGCGCCGTCGATCTCCTTGGAGATGTTTCCCGGGGGGCGATTTGTCGTGCCCTTGAACAGCATGTGCTCCAGATAGTGGGATAATCCGCCTCCGAGGTATTCCTCCTCGTGAATCGCTCCGGTTCCGACCCAGATTTGCACCGCGACCACCGGAGCGCTGCGATCCTCCTTCACGAGGCCGATCATGCCGTTGTCGAGGGCGAAGCGGTGCAGTGTCGCGTTTGAGGCGCGCAGGACGTCAATCGGTGACGTCGCCAGGGAGTGGGCAGGGGAGACGCAGGCGAGGAGGAGCGGGACAAGTGAAAGAGCGTATGTAAACCTAGTTTGATTCATGGATTTTCTATGATCGCATGTGCTGCTGATCCTGCAAACTGAAAGATCGCGTCTCGAAACGATTCCGAGGGGAACCCGCTGCATACGGAGCGCAGGGGAGAATCCACGGTGCGATGATCTTTCGGAGGAGCGGGGAGCGCGGTCGCCTTTCAGGCCTCGTCCGATTCCGGGACACGTTTTGACTGTTTCGTTTCCTGTGCCGGTCTTTTCGCCCTGGGCAGGAAGGGCTTGCGAAAGGCCTCGTGGAAGTCGTAGCCGGACTGGAAATCCTCGAGCTTGTCTTCCTCCGTTTTGCCAAGCACGCCCTTTCCCACGAGGTTGAAAACGAGATGACCGAAGTCCTGGGTTTCGTGTATGCCCCAGGTCCCGAAAACCGTCTTGGTCAGGGGCCCGTACTCTTGGAGCGCGAAGGTCCGAATGCCTTCCAGGAGTTCCGTGCCGGAGACGTGGCGACCCGGTCCCTCGACCGGCTTGTCAAAATGCTTGATGGTGAAATCCAGCGCTTCCCGGATGAATCCATACGCCTGCACTTTGTAGCGCGGATCCTCATCCAGGATCTGACTCAACGCCTCGTTAAAACCAATCTTTTGCATACCCGCACCCAATCTTTTTACCCTGTCGTAATTTTTCCGAAAACCCCATCTATTTTTCCATCTCGGCGGCCTCCGGACCTTCCGGGAGTTCCGGGATGCAGAGTGTCCGGGCGATCCACCCGATCAGGAAAATGAGGCAGATCAGAGCCAAAACGACCTGTTCTGCCCGCCGAAGGGCCAGCCAGCCGGCCAGTTCGCGCCAGGTCATGATGCGGCAATATTCACCAGTCGGCCAGGAACGACGATGACTTTTCGTACCGTTTTCCCGTCGATCCATTTCTGTACGCCCGGAT
>CAZTAB010000518.1:0-9093 GCA_964611475.1 uncultured Verrucomicrobiota bacterium
GGCCATCGCAAGACGGAAGCCAATCGCGGCCTCGAGCACACCTTGTACAAGAACATGGCTTGCATTAAAACCGACTGGATCCTCAGCGGGCGCATCGACGAATCGTTCTGCTATCGCGCGACCGCCAACAACGGGCCGATCCGGCTGGAGACGGATTTCTGGGAATTGGAAGAAGTCACGTTCCCCAGGGAGGCCTGGGAGGGATTTCTTGCCAGGATCAATCACGACTATCAGGCAGTGCGCGACCGAATGATCCGTCGCAGAACATTGTCCGGCGACTGTGGCGTGGAGTGGCTGGATGACGGTCGCAGGCAAGTCAATGCCTTGTTCAGTTTCGCCGACTTCTCCTATGCACCCCCTCCCGGAGTGCGTTTGTTCGACGTAACCGATGGCTGTGACGTGCCCATAGTGGACGGCAAGGCAGCGGTGCGGACGTATCACACGTACCGGCTGGATCCCGTGTGATAAGAAATTGCTTTTCGGGCGGTATGGACATGCGTGCGTCTCGTTGCCGCGGGAGGCACACATCAACACGGTGCGGGAGTACGGACATCCATAACCGGGAGGAGGGAATGAGCGACTGATACGTTAACGAGGACAACCAGGAGGAACAAGAGACGTGCGGTCCGCTGGAATAGCCAGTACAGCACCGTGGGCGGGCGCGTGCTTAAGTCCGCCGCTTCATCCGCCTACGCTTCCCCGGCCACCATGAACACCGGAATCCCCTTCCGGGCTACCGGCGGCACCGACATTCACTGCGACTCCGGGTGACTGCGTACGAGCGGATGGCTTCCGGGGCCAAGGACTCCCCACCCATGCATCTCGCTGATAGACTTTTGCTAGACTTTGCCGACCAGGAACGTAAGAGCATGGAAGCGCAGTTTCTGAGTGAATTTTGATTTTTCGCTTCCATACAGGCACTTGAAGCAGTCTACCAGTACGAGTACAGCTTGGCGTTTCGCGCGGTGAGCTGGAGGCGGGCCGGATGGCTCGGGGGAGCGGCCGACCACTTGATGCTGCCGTCCTGGTGGTCACCGGTCATTTCGCCTTCGAAGCCATTGAGCGGTTTGCCTTCCTCGTCGATCAGTGCCGCTCGCACCTCTCCGCCCGACGCGTCCGCATTCAGGTGCAGAACGTTCGATGTGACGTTGAAAGGTTTTGTGATTACTTCTCCGCCGTTGCTGTCGGCATCCAGCGAGACCCATCCATCGCGACGCAGCCGGGCGAGACCGATGGCACCGGGATTGGCCCGCTTGATTTTTTTCCCGGGGTGGGCCGGTCCGCGGTGCGGGCCACTGACCATGCCGTAGTAGATGAGTACTTCATCTTCCCGGATAATGTAGTTTGCGGTGGTACGGACCATCCCGTCGGACATGCCGCCCTTTGGACCCAGCGGCATGAATTTTTGGCGGTCGGCGACGCGCTCCCATTGGAGTCCATCGCGGCTCACGGCGAGTTCGGTGTCGATGCAGCCGTCGGTGCCGGGCCGGTAGACCCAGAGACCACCCAGGTAGAGCCCTTCGTAAAGGCCCACCGACATGCCGTAGAACTGTGTGTCCGATTTGGGCCCGGCAACCTCCTCGGCGTCTGGCGCCAGGGCGAGGCTCCGGTTTCCCCAGTTCACGAAATCTTCGCTGGTCATGCAACCGATCACCCGACCGCCCCTCGGGGCGAACCGGCCGTACGCGCGGTAGATTCCGGTCGCAGGGTCCCGCACCACGTAGTGGCTCGTGTCGCTGCTGGGTCCGACCGGATTGTTTTCGTAGTTGGTCCAGTGGATGCCGTCGGGCGAAAACGCGACCCACATGCCGTCGTTTCCGCCAGCCGCCCATATGACCATGCCGTCCTCCATGGTCTGAACTTCTCCGGAGCCGTGTTCCCAGAAAATGGCCTTGTAGCGGCGGGATGAATCCGGGTCATCGGGCTCGTCCACGATGCCCACCCCCTCGACGTTGATGGATCCTATGTCGATGATGTTGTTATCCGTCGACCCTTCGAAATCCACCTGTCCCAGGACCGGGCGCTCCCAGCGAATGCCGTCCCCGGATGTCGCGTAGCCCAGGATCGTGCGGGTTGCGAGGTACTGCTTCCCGCCCATCGTGACGTACTTTGCCTCGTAGCCGCCCTCGCCCGCGTTCGTCAGGTAGTACATGCGGAAGAGCTGTTGCTCCTTGTCGTACAGTACGGTGCCGTACTGGCTGACTCCGCCCATCTCCCAGGGGTTGTCGGGCTGAAGCACCGGCGTTTCCGAATTCCAGTCCGGTTGATTTACCGTCCGTCGGAGATTTCGGACCGAATCGATGTCATGATCGTCAAGGAAGAGGTTGCGACTTGGGGTTGCGGAGGACTTCATCTTGCATTCCCTTCTTCGTCTGGTTTGGTTGCGCTACGGTAGCGTGGTTTGGGTCCCGGACTCCAGAGTTCGTTTCAGGCACGGAAAGTGGCGCCTCCAAATCTTGCCCTCCTGTTTGCCGCAGGATTCGGGGGTCAAACGGGTGGAAAGATGGAGTGAAACGCTGAAACATAAAAAACACGGACGCCCTCGTTTCCCTGCGCCCAGAACCTTTCCTATCGGTACGGGTCCGCGGCGTCGCGTAATCCGTCGCCGACGAAATTGAAAGCGACCACGATAAGGATCACGGCAATGGCCGGTATCAGAAGCCAGGGCCGCAGGGCAACCGCCTCGATGTTCTGTGCATCCTGCAGCAGCACCCCCCAACTGATGGCGGGCGAGCGCAGGCCGATGCCAAGAAAACTCAACGCGGTCTCACCCATGATCATGGAGGGAACCGCCAGGCTGGCGGTGACGATGAGGTGGCTGGCGAAAGAGGGAAGCATGTGCCGGAATGCCAGGCGGGAAGAGCCTGCTCCGTCCAGCATGGCCGCGAGGACGAACTCCTCCTCGCGCAGGGCGAGAAATTTGCTGCGCACGGTTCGTGCAAGTCCGGTCCATCCCATGATCGAAAGGATGACCGAGATCGCAAAGTAAACCTGGATAATCGACCAGTCCAGCGGCAGGGAGGCGCTCAGGGCCATCCACAGGGGAAGCGTGGGAAAACACATCAACACCTCGGTGAATCGCTGCGTGGCGTTGTCGATGAAACCACCGAAGTATCCCGTGATTCCGCCGATGCCGATTCCCAGGACGAAGGTCATTGCCACCGCCAGCAATCCGATCGACAACGACAACTGGCCGCCGAAAATGAGCCGTGAATACAGGCAGCGTCCGTGGCCGTCGGTTCCCAGTGGAAAGAAGAACGATTCCTTCGCATCAGTGCCGACGAGGTGGCGATCCCAGGTTGCCAGCCCAAGGATTTCATACTCCGGGCCCTTTGCGAACCAGTGAAGTTTCGTAGGCTGGCTTCGATCTTCCGTGTATTCCCGCTCCAGTGTATGGATGTTCATCTTGCTCCGCATGGGATAGATGCGCGGTGAGAACGAGCCTTCATGGAAGAAGTGAATATCGGTGGGGGGCAGGAACATGTACTTCACGTGTCGCTGGACGGGGTCGTTTGTGCTGAAAAGTCCGGCGAAGATGGCGACGACGTACATCGCAATAATCACGTAGAGGCTGATCACGGCCGGCTTGTGATCCCTGAATTTCAGCCAGATCAGCTGCCATTGCGTGGCGGACGCCTGCTGATCCCGTTTTTTATTCCTTTTCTTGAACATGTGGGGGTTACGCGTAGCGGATTCGCGGATCGAGCATTGCCAGGAGAATGTCGGAAATCAGGGTGACTATCACTGTCAGGGACGCAAGCAGCATGATGATCGCTCCTGCCACCTGCATGTCCTGGTTCATGATGCCCTCAAGCAGGATCGGACCGGTGGTCGGGATCCCGAGCACCAGCGAGACGATGATCTCGCCGCCGACGAGGCCCGGCAACATCCAGCCGATCGAGCATATAAACGGGTTTGCCGCCATGCGCAGCGGATACTTGAGGATCAGTCGGGTTTCCGGCAGCCCCTTGGCGCGGGCCGTGGTCACGTAGGGCATGCGCATCTCGTCGAGCATATTGGCGCGGATCACGCGAATGCCTCCGCCGATACTGCCGAGGACGAGGATGACCAGGGGCATCCAGAGGTGGGCCAGCAGGTCGAGAAACTTGCCCATGCTCCAGGGTGCATCCATATATTTGTCGGAGTACAGGCCGCCGGGTGTGACGTCCCACCACTGGAATGACAGGTACATGAGCACCAGCGCGATGAGGAACGGAGGCACCGCCATCATGATGAACGCCATGAAGCTGAAGAGATTGTCGAACCAAGAATACTGTCGAACCGCCATGCCCAAGCCGATCGGCCAAGTAATGAGAGTGCCGAGGATGAACGTGCCCAGGGAAATCATCACCGTCAGCTCAATCCTTCCCTTGAGCAGTTCGCGCACCGGTTTCTTCCAGACAAACGAGTACCCGAAGTCCCCCCTCACGAATCCCGTCGACCACGTAATGTACCGCCTCCAGGCTGGCTGATCGAGGCCGAAGCGCGCGCGCAACGCATCCACCTGCTGCATCGTCTCCTCGCTGAGATTCTCGCGCTGGTCCTCCAGGCGCGAGAGGTAGGCGCTCGCCATGTCGCCGGGCGGAAGCTCGATCACGATGAAGGAGATCACCGAGATGAGAAACAGCGTCGGGATCATGATCAGTATGCGATGGAAAATGTAACCAACCATGAGAAATAATCTGCAGACAGAAGACCGCCATAGTCTTTCAGGTAGGCCTTTATTTTCAACTCTTTTCTTCAATGGGTTGCCCGGTGGATGAAGGCTGCGCTGTGATTCATCCTCGGCGCACTTCGGCGAGATGACCCGTGCCGGCCGCGGGCCGCTGCAGTCCCAATCGTTATCTCCGTTCCGGCCATCAAACCGATTGTGTCGCATGGCCCGGATCCCGGGCTGCCTGGAATATATAGTGGGGCGGACACGCAGGGCCCGCTGGCGGAGGAGGCTTGCTTCCATGGGTAACCTGTGAAAATTTTGGTCTTCAACCGAAAGGAACTCGCAAGGAGGATTTACATGCATTGCTTTGTCTGGGTGGTTCTTTCCATAGCGGTCGCGGCGAATGTTTCCGTGCAGGCTCAACCGGGGGGGGCACAAGCCGATTTGCTATCCCTTCCGCGTTCTTCCTTTTCGATGCATGAGGACTTTGAGGCGGTGGATCCCGTTGTTCTCTGGGAGACGAAGGGGCTGCTGGAAATTCGATACAAGGGCCTGACCCGGGAGGATCCCGTTGGCGGAAAAAGTTGCTTCAAGCTGGATGTTTTTTTCCGTGAGGACGGCGAATGCATCTGGCGCATTCCCTCTGCCGTTCCGCTCGAGGGCCCGATGCATCAAACGATTCAATGGCGCACCGGCCGGCATAACGACGCTGACTCGGTTGGCTTGGGGTATGCAGTGATGTTCACGCCGACCGATAACTACTATCGCAGGACCTCCGTGTCCGTGCGCGGAGAAACGCTCGCGGGAAAGCCGTCGGAGTGGAGGGTGTACAGTGAGACCTTCATGACGCCGGGGTGGCCGAACGAGTCCATCGTTAGCGAGACCCGGGGAGGCCCGAACTCCGTGAAGGTGGCGGCGCTCGTCTCGAAACATGACGTCGGAGTCGAAATGGATCCCCTGATCTGGATCAAGGGGAAAGCGGGTCAGCGCGCGGTCGTTTTCGTGGATGACCTGAGGATTGATGGCGAAGCGCCCGAACGGGAAGCCTACCAGAACGCCGTCCGCGCGCGCTATACCGCGGCGGCGGCTCCCTTTTGCCGACAATTGCAGAAGTGGAAGGAACGCTATCAGGCCGTCCGGACCGAATTGAGCGCCTGCGTTCCGCCTGAATTCCTCAGATCGTGCGTCGACGCACAGCTGGAGGCGGCGAAGCTACAGGAGCGCCGGTTGGACCGGATCATTGACCTGGGACACGCGGACTGGCAGCAGCTCGACCCGGTCATCGACACGTTATGGGGTCTTGAGCACAGTGCCCGGGCCCTCCGGTTCAATGACGGCGCCCCGGCCGAAGCGGATCTGGTTCATTTTCGCATGAGGCCCATTGCCAACACGACGGACCCCCCCGATGCCGTGCCGGTTACCGGGGGGATCGCCGCGGATTTGGAGGCGTCCGCGTGCCGCGGGGAATATGAACCCATTTCGTTCGCGGTGTATGCGCTGCGCGATGTCGAGGACCTGACGCTGGAGATTAGCGACCTTCAGGGTTCCGGGACCATCGACTCGGGGGCGGTGGATCCGTTCCTGCTCAAGTTCTGGTACCGGTCCGGGCTGTACAGCGGGGACCCCAACGGCCGATGGCTCTTGAAGGAGTTGCTCCTGAAGGACGACGGACTGGTCCGGGTGGATACCGAACGGCAGCACAACTACCTGCGCCATTCACCTGAGGCCGGCACCGAGGAGTACGTTCTCTGCAGCGGTTCGGACAGTGACCATCTCGCGGGCGTCCGGCCCAGGGACGCCGACACGCTTCAGCCGGTACGCGTGGACCGCAACACCACGAAGACGTTCTGGCTCACGGTTCAGGTCCCGGAGGACGCCCGGGCTGGCATCTATCACGGCTTCGTCACGCTTCGCTGGAAGAGCGAGGGTGGGGTCGACGAACGGAAGATTCCATTGCGGCTGACCGTGCACCCGTTTGAACTTCCCCGGAGTCCGCTGATTCATTCCGTGTTCAACCGGTCCCGGCTTTCGCCCAATCCCGACCCGGACATCAATTCGGAGTACATTTCAGAGGAGCGGTACGAGCGGGAGATACGCAACCAGGTTGCACACGGAATTCTCCACCCGAATTCGTATGATGGATACAGAGTGTTACGGCCCGCGCTGGAAATTCGGCGACGGGCAGGCGTGGCGACCGATCGGTTTTTTTGTGTCGACCTTTCCTACCATGTGGGCCTCGCAACGAAAAAAGGGGAGGAGTTCCGCGAGAAGTTAAAGGAGCGAATTGCCCGCTGGAGGGTGCTCCTCGATGAGTACGGTTACGGTGAGTTCTACGTAATGGGCAAGGATGAAGCCCGCGGCCCGTTGCTGGAACAACAAATCCCCGCGATTCAAGCAATCCATGAAGCCGGCGCCAAGGTGTGGGCCGCCGCCACGCATGAGACAACGTATGGGATCATCCATGAACACATGGACCTGGCGGTGATGGCCGGCATTTCGCAACGATATGAGTCGGAGAGGTGGCATGCGGCCGGTAAAGAAGTGTTCCAATACGGCGGGCCGATGACGGAATGGGATTGCCCGGAGACATTTCGGAGAAACATGGGGCTCGTGTTGTGGCGGAACGGATACGATGGCGTGATGCACTATGCGTACCGGCATGGGTTCACGCACATCTGGAACGACTTCGACAACGAGCGCAGGGATCATGCATTCGTCCTGCCCACGGTCGATGGGCTGATCGACACGCTGGCGTGGGAGGGGGTCCGGGAGGGAATTGACGACACCCGGTATCTGGCGGCGCTGCTGGATGCAATCGATGGCTCACGTGATCCTTCCGCGGCTGCCGCGGCCCGGGACTTCATTGAAAACGTGACGCTGTCCGCCATCATGGACGAAGTGCGGGCGCAGATCGTCGATTGGATTCTTCGATTGCGAGGGTGAAATCCGGTTGGATTCACGGGCTGAATCCTTTGACGTGTGAATTGCGAAACTTGACATTTGTGGAGCCGGGTTGCACGAGTCCCCGAGCGGCCGCCGAGGATCGAACACCCGGCGGCCAATTCTGACGTTTGGGGACGAATGGATGGCTTGGGTGTTGTCGGGTCCACGCGGGACAAGAGCAACGGGAGAAAATCATGAATTCACGTGAGCGAGAGCACTCTGAGTGTCCTCAATTCATTCTCCTCCCCTTTATGGCTGTCCTGCTGCTTCCCATGGCTTTTGCCGCGTTCATACCCTTTTCTTCCGCCTGGGCGCTGGTTGAATTGACCGCCATTCCGCGGGAGGCTTTCACCCAGGCGGAAAAGTTCGATGCCGCGGACCCGGTGGAGCTTTGGGAGATCGAGGGGTCGATACGGGTCCGGAACAAGGGATTGGTGGCCGAGGAGGGAGTGAATTCCTTCAAACTCGATATCGAGTTCAACTCAGACGGCCGATGCCTTTGGAGGATTCCCTGGGCTGTGCCCCTGGAAGGGGACATGAAACAGACGATTCGCTGGCGAACGGGGCGGCACAACGACGCGGCTCTTGTCGGGGTCGGATACTGCGTGATTTTCATACCGACGGACACCTGGTATCGGCGCTACGGGGATTCGGTGCGCGGGGGCGGTGCGACCGGTTGGAGGGCGTACGAAGAGGAGTTTGGAGTCCCGGGCTGGTGGGACGATTCGATTGTCAGCGAATCCCGCGGCGGACCGTTGTCGTTGCAGGTTGCAGCCCAGGTGGACAAGTTCGATCTTGGCGCAATGATGGATCCGTTGATCTGGATCGAGGGCAAAGCCGGTCAACGTGCCGTGTTGTATCTGGATGATCTTCGCCTCGAAGGGGATGCTCCGGATGCTGATGTCTACCGCCGGGAAGTACAGAAGAGGTACGACGTTCGTGCGGCCCCATTCTACCGGCAGATGCGGGAATGGAAGGAGCGGTTCGAAGCCGTCCGTGCCGGGCTGCAGGCGATCGATTCGGTTCCTGATCACGTCAGGTCCTCCCGGGACGCACTGGAGAAAGCCCTGGCACACAGGCAAGTCAAGCTGGAGGGGATGATTGATTTTGGTCATGCGGAATGGCAATACCTCGACCCCGTGATGGACACGCTCTGGGCCGCGGAAAAAAGCGTCACGAGCCTGCAAAGCGCAGGCGCGTCTCCGGAGTTGGTACACTACGCGGTACGCCCGATTTCGAACACGACCCTCGTCCCGTCAGAAATTCCCGCCACCGGTGCCATTGGTGCGGATCTGGAGGCCGCCGCCTGCCGGGGCGAATACGAGCCGGTCTGTTTTGCCCTTCATGCGGTCAAGGACCTGGAAAACCTGACGGTTGAGGTCAGCGACCTCGAGGGTCCTGGCATCATCCATTCGGATGCGGTTGAGCCCTTCATTCTCAAGGTCTGGTACCGGTCCGGATTCTACAGCGCGGACCCGAACGGGCGATGGTTG
>CAZTAB010000519.1:0-6917 GCA_964611475.1 uncultured Verrucomicrobiota bacterium
CTGGATATCCTGGTTAACAATGCGGGAAATGTCGTCAGCCCGCCGGAGAAAGCACCGATGGAGAAGCGTACCTCCGAACTCTGGCTACAGACCATCGCCGTCAATCTCAACGGCGTGTTCTATTGCAGCAAGCATACGCTCGCGAAGGCCATGAAGCCGCGTCAATCGGGCGTGATCGTCAACATCGGATCGACCGCCGGCATCATCGGCAAAGACCGGCGCATGTATGCCGGCACGACCATGGGCGGGGCAACACTCGACTACCATGCGGCAAAGGGTGCGGTCGTCAACATGACGCGCGACATGGCGGTCTACCTGGCACCGGACAACATTCGGGTGAACTGCATCAGTCCCGGGGGATTCGAGCGCGGGCAGGCGGCCAACTTCATCGACGCGTACAGCGAAACGGTCCCCATGCGGCGGATGGGCGTCGATCGCAAGGAGATGAAGGGCGCCGTCGTTTTCCTGGCATCGGAAGCCAGTTCCTACATCACCGGCCACAACCTCGTGGTGGATGGCGGGTTGTCGGCATGGTAGCCCAACCGTGGCAACGTCTGAGCGTCCTCATTGCCGGCTGCGGCAGCATCGGCAAGCGCCATGCCCGCATCCTGGCGGAACTCGGCCTGGACGACATTCGGGTGTGCGATCCGGTCGCTTCGCAGGTCGAGGGCCTGTGTGCCGAAACGCCGTCGGCACAGCCATGTCCGTCTTTCGAGGAGGGCCTGGCAGCCAGCCCGGACTGTGTCTGGATCATGACGCCGCCGCGCCTGCATGTTCCCATGGCGCTACGCGCGATGCAGGCCGGCTGCCACGTTTTCTCCGAAAAACCGCTTTGCGACACGATGGATGGTGTAGCCGACCTCCAACAGGCTCTGGCATCCGGGGACCGCAAGATGATGGTCGGTTTATGCCTTCGCTATCACGAGGGGCTGCTGCGGGCGAAGCAACTTCTCGATGCTGGTGAGATTGGAAGGCTGGTGTCCCTGCGCGCCTTGATGGGAGAGCCGATTTACGAAGTTCGGCCTGACTACAAACAGGTCTGGGCTCCCGACACGATTCGCTGGGGGGCATTCGACCTCTCACACGAAATTGACCTGGCGATCTGGTTTGCCGGGCAATCCGTGCGGCGGGTCGAGAGTGTCTACGGGGCGTTCAGCGACATAGGAATGGAGGCGCCGGACTTCGCCGAACTGCTGATGGAGTTCGAGGACCGGTGTTGCGCTTCCGTGCACCTGGATTTCTTTCAGAGTCCGCGGCGCCGCTACCATGAATTGATCGGGACCGGCGGCGTGATCAGGGCGGAATTCGCCTCCTGGGACGAGTGTACCATTTCAGTATGGTCCCGATCGTCACCGGAGTGGAAACATGAGGTGATCGCCACCGATCGCGACGACATGTTTCGTGCCGAGAACCGGGAATTGCTGGAAGCCGTGGCCACAGACCGCCCGATCAATTGCACGGTCGAAGAAGGACTCAAGAGCGTACGCGTCATCCTGGACGCGCAGGGCGAAGGGCAATGACATGGGCTTGCCGGGTCCATGAGCGATGCGTGACTGATCCTTGACAAAGCGCTGAGCATGCGAAAAGTCTCTTCCGCGCCGGGACAAATGAATGAAAAATGCCGTCGAAAAGGTTGCCGTTGATGTGTTGGTCTACGGGGGGACGGCAGCGGGCGTCTCGGCGGCATTGGCCGCAGCACGAGCGGGCCGGCGAACGGTTCTGGTCGAACGCGGTGATCATTTGGGAGGCATGGTCGCCTCGGGGCTGGGCCTGATCGACGTGTTGCGCCCACACGCCGTCAGCGGCATCGCACTCGAGTTCAAGGACAAGGTCCTTGACCACTACACGCAGACGTACGGCAAAAACTCGGACCAGCTCCGACTGACCTACGGCGGGGTCTGGCCCGAGCCGCATGTCGCCGAAATGTTGTTTGACCGGATGTGTGACGACCAGCCGAATCTTTCGGTGCTGCGTCGCTATGAGCTGCAACGCGTGGACAAGCGGGCCAATACGGTCATCGGGTCGGAATACCTCGATCGTGACACGAACGAAACCAGACACATCACGCACCGCGTCGCCATCGACGGCACGTATGAGGGGGACTTCGCCGCGGCGGCCGGTGTGGCCTACCGGCTGGGGCGCGAAGGGCGGCAGGAGTACGGGGAACGCTTCGCCGGCGAAATCTACATGGACTGGCGGCCGCACCACGGTGAACTGCACCCGGCGTCGACGGGCGAGCCGAGCGAATACATGCAGGCCTACTGTTTCCGCTCCACCATGTGCACGGATCCGGGCAAGCGCATCCCCATCGAGAAGCCTGACTCGTATCAGGAGTTTTATCCAATGTATCGCGACCTGCTCGAGGACATGCACACCGGACGCGTGAAGTTTCTGCGCGAAATCGTCTGGCTCAATCCGTTGTCCAACATGAAGGCCACGGTCAACGGCCACATCGAGGCGCTGACCAGCATGGACGTGGCGGAGGTACACCTCAAGTGGTCTGATGGCGACTGGGACACACGGCAGGAAATTTTCAACTTCTACAAGGAGTACTCATTGGGGCTGTGGTATTTCCTGCAGGACGACCCGGGCTTGCACATTGCCTTTCACGAGGACGCGGGCTGCTTCGGGCTGCCGCCGGACGAGTATCCGGACGACGGCCATTGGGCGTGGCAGCTTTACGTGCGCGAGTCACGGCGGATTGTCGGTGAGTACACGCTGACCGAACACGACAGTGTGCCGCCGGACGGGCGCCAGCGCCCCCCCATCCCCAAGGATGCTGTCGCCATTCACGAGCATGCGTTCGACTGCCACGCCTGCCGAAATCGTGGCAGCAACGGCGAGGTCTGCGCCGACGACGGTTTCGAGTTGCTGGAAGGCACGATCTGGTACCGCAACCGGATGGTTTCGATGAACAGGCCATCCTCGATTCCCTACGGCGTCATGGTGCCGCAGGAGGTGGACGGCCTGCTGGTACCCGTGGCCATGTCGTCCAGTCACGTGGCGTACACGACGTTCCGCCACGAGCCGATCTGGATGGCCACGGGGCAGGCCGCGGGAAACGCCGCGGCCCAGGCGATTGACGACGGCGAGGGCGTTGAGGTACGATCGATCGACGTCGGCAAGCTGCAGCGTACGCTCGTGAAGCAGCGACACGTGCTGGCCTGGTTCAACAACCTGCCTGTCGACGATCCGCGGTTTGAACAGGTGCAACTGGCGGCGCTTGCCGAGGACTATCCGGAATACGACGCGGAACCGCTGCATACGATGCCGTAGGACGACGACCTCATCGCAAATGTATGTATCCGGGAAATCCATGCAGATGGATGCCGGCCCCTCCCGTGGCCGCGGCGGTTTCGTCACCGGCCCGGAATCTTTGTCACGTCCCGCTCGCCTGCGCCGCCCTGGTGTTTGCCATGACCACAAGCCATAGTCCCCCGGCACGAGGTGACGTAGGCCTCGCCCGCGACGAGTTCGCGGTGAATACCTACAGCGAGTGGGCGGATTTTTCTGAATACGTGGCGAAGTTGCGCGAGGCTCTGGCATCCGGCGCGGGCTCAAACTGACAGTACGATCGTGCACGAAATGACGGCGGAACATTGATTAGCGAAGAAAATTCCAATACCCTGGTCTGGTTTGTGCCTGACATCGACCCGGCGCGGAGAACCCCACATTGGTAAGCGATGAACTGATCAAGGAACTGGCGGCCTTTTCCACGCCCACGGTGGTGGATGCGATCGAATTTTTCGGGGTGCGGCCCAAGGATGACGGCTATATTTCCGGGGAAATCGTCTGCCGGGTGCCGGAACTGGGCGTCCGCGTGGGTTACGCGGCAACCATGTCCTACCGGACGGACCGGCCCGCAGATCCGTCCAGACCGGTTGACTTTGAGGCGTACATGAATCAGGTCCTTTCCGTTCCGGCCCCGCGATTCCTGGTCGGCGAGGACCAATCGGAGCGCCCGGCGGGCGTGGTAACCGGTGAGATCAACGCCACGCTTCACAAGGCGCTCGGCAGCGTCGGCTACATCACCAACGGCGGGATTCGCGACCTCGACGCCTTTCCTGCCCTGGGATTTCAGGCGTATTCGGCGTTCGTTCATGTGTCGACGGGTTTCGGCCACATGACGGGTTTCGGGGAACCGGTCACCATCCAGGGCGTGGAGATCCGGCCGGGCGAGCTTCTGCATGCCGATATTCACGGCATCTGCCTGGTTCCAACGGACATTGCCGCCGATCTCCCCGAGGCCTGCCGCGAGGTTCAAGCAGCCGAATTGGAGACCCTGCGCGAGTCTCGAAGCCCCTCGTTCAGCCCCAACGAATACGTAAAGGCCCGCGACCGTTACCGGAACCGGATCCTCGAACTTCGTCACCATTACCAGGACGTAATCCGACGCCGTAGCCATTCATCGATACAGGAAGAAAGAAAATCATCATGAATGTGCAAACTGCTTTTCTCACTCTTCTTTGGTTGCCCGGCATGCACCAGAGCTCGGCAACGATGCCATCGAACAGGAACCGATGGCCTCCTCCCAACGCGCGAACGATCTGCATCAAGTGACCGGGCAAACGTTTCCCGTTGTGCGCAAACCGGGCCCAGATACACGGTTCTATGTGGGCGGGGACGGAGCCATCGAAGGCAAGGATGAACGCGGGGCGCTGACGACGAAGCCGATGATCCTCACCGCGACCCCCGCCTGGTCATTCGCGCCGAGCGCGGCGACGACAGTCACGTCGCCGGGATAGGCCTCGCGACCGGGCGGCCGCCTCAGCAGCAATGAGAACTGACGATAGGCCGTCGCCTGTTTCGACAGGTCGTCATAGATGCAGAGCACGTGCTTGCCCGTACTCGCCCATCGCACAGCCCGCGTAGGGAGCATTATATTGCACCGGCCGAAGGTACTGCGTCGCGGTTCGTGCTGGACGGTGCCCGTCCTGGCCGAAGGCCGGATCTGCTGCCGAGCCGACGACGGGCAGCTCATCTGCGTGGACGTGCCCACGGCTCGGGGTGGGAACGGGCAATGATGCGGAGCGGTGGTGGGGGTCGGTTTTCGGTTCTCCGTTATTGGGGACCGCTGCTTGGTTGGGACTGCCCTGATCGGAGACCGTCACGCTCCAAGAAGTAAGTGATCACGCCCCAGCAGTGCCCGGGGTCTATCGACTGATCGACGGTGATGAAGCCGTGTGCCTGGGCGAGTCGAACGGACTGAAGGGACGCCTCAAGTCCCATCGGCAAAAATATCTAGCAGAGCTGCAGGGCTTTCCTGCAGTGCACATGTCCGGTCGTCAGTCCTGCCCCCTGTACAGCCCCACGTCCCTGAGCGTGGCGGGTGCCCCAGTCGTCGCCAACGCGACGCGCAGGCGAGAAACAGAGATCGGAGGAAAGACCGCAATGCGTTGCCGCCCCACCGTCCCGCCGGAGCAGACTTCCTGCCATTCCCCGCCGACCTCCACCAGGAGGCGAAACGCTGCGATGGTTTGGCCGTTGGTGATCGCCTCCCGGAGTACCAATCGGTCGAGCTCAGCTTCGCGCTCCAGGTCAATCTGCAGCCAGGCGTCTGCGGACTTGTCCGCGGCTTCCCACCACGTATCCGAGTTGCCGTCGACCGCGTGCTCCGCGCCGTGCCCGGCTGCCGAGGTGCTTGCAGTGGCGCAAGTCGCGTCAGCCAGGTTGTCTGCGTAGGTGCACCGCAGGATCCCTCCGGCCCGGGCGAAGCTCTCGACCTCGGCGGGCGGCAGGTCGCCGGCCGGCCGAGGGACGAAATTGACCACCAGGTTGAAGCCGAAGCCGACCGTTCGGTGCCAGGCCTCCACCACCTCTTCCGCGGTGCAGGCGGTGTCCGTCGAGAGATGCTCCTCGAAACCGAAACCTGTCTGCCCTGACCAGAAGCGATCCATGGCCAGGTAGGATTCCCCCGGCCACCAGTAGTCGCCTCCCGGCTGGTCGTCGGGCCAGAGTGCCAGCCCGCCAGGACGCTCCGGCTCCTCGGCAGACGAATGGGGGACATGGATCACGTGCCAGTTGGGATCTAGCCCCAGCCCTTGTTCTTCCGGTACCTCCCAGATCCACCGCACATCGGAGCAGCCCGCGCCCATGATGACGGCACCAGGCTGTAGCGACTTGATCAGTCGGTAATAGGCCCGCCAGTCGTGCCGCCGATGTTTCGAGCCCGCGCCGTCCCACCAGACCTCGGTGACTTCCCCGTAACTGGTGAGCAACTCGGTCAACTGCCGCATGTAGTACTGGTCATATTCAGCATCCGAAAGGCCGAGCGTCTTCCACGCGTAGGCGTCCCAGGGGCTCAGGTAGATACCGAAGCGCAGGCCGGCTGCCCGACAGGCTTCGGCCGTCTCGCCGACCAGGTCCCCGCGCCCACCTCGCCATGGGCTGGCCTGGACGCTATGTGGTGTGGTCTTCGTGGGCCACAGGCAGAAGCCGTCGTGGTGTTTGGCGGTCAACATGAGGTAACGGGCTCCGCCGGCTTGTGCCGTCGAGACCCACTGCTGGGCGTCGAACTCCACAGGGTTGAACAGGCCCGGGTCCTCCGGTTCCAGGGAGCTGCAGTAGAGGGGATTGGCACCCTCCGGTATCCAGGTGATGCCGGTGAAGCGGCCGGTGACGGCGTACAGACCGAAGTGAACGAACACCCCCAGTTCGAGGTCCTGCCACGCGAACTGCTGCGGGGTGGGGCGGCCCGAAGGCAGCCGTTCCAGGATGGAGTCGGCTATTCCGCGAGTCGGCATGGTATCACTCATCGCTGTCCTGTTACCTCACGCCGATCTCGCCGGTTCGAAGTCCACGTCCTCGGTCACCCTCGTGCCATCGCGACCGAGGGCGTCGAGGTATTGCCGAATGCGCTGGCAGGCGACGTCAAGATCGTGGTTGTTCAAGTTGATGTTCAGCAGGTCGATGTACCA
>CAZTAB010000520.1:0-2915 GCA_964611475.1 uncultured Verrucomicrobiota bacterium
AATCGCATCGTATTCCTTTTCGCCTCAAGGTGCATCCCTTCGAACTGCCCCCAAGTCCGCTCACCTATTCGGTCTATCACCGCGGCCGGGTCGAACTCGGGGCCGATCCAAACGTCATCAATTCGGAAGACCTGACCAAGGACCGATACGAACGGGAAATACGGAACATCGTCGAGCACGGGGTGCTTCATCCCAACATGTATGACACCTTGAAAATGGCCCCCCAAGCTCTTGCCATTCGAAAACAGGCCGGTGTTGCAACCGATCGGGTGTTCGTCCTTGATTTCTGGCGCACGGGTCTGATGGCCGAGGCGGCGGGTATTTCGCGCAGGGACCCGAACCGGGCACCGGAGTGGCACGGCCACGTGGCGCCGGGGCGCCGGGAAAACGCCCCAATGGAGGAAATTCGGATTCGTATTGGCGAGTGGAAGGAGGCGCTTCGGGAGGCTGGGTTTGGAGAACTGTATGTGATGGGACAGGACGAAGCGCGTGGGCACCTGCTCAAGGCGGAGCGGCCGGTATTCAAGGTCGTCCACGAGGAGGGTGCAAAGATCTGGGCTGCGCAGACCCACGAAACAACCTTCGGGATCATTTCGGACCTGATGGACGTGGCGGTCATGGCGGGAATCGCGAAAACGTTCGAGTCTGAGCGTTGGCACGCGGTCGGGAAAGAGGTCTTTCAGTATGGCGGTCCCATGACCGAATGGGATCATCCGGAGAATTACCGGCGCAACCAGGGCCTCGTGCTCTGGAAAAACGGGTACGATGGCATGATGCACTACGCGTATCGGCATGGGTTCGCGCACGTGTGGAACGACTTTGACCATGAACGACGCGACCATTCCTTCGTCTACCCCGTTGTGGATGGGCTTATCGACACGATTGCGTGGGAGGGGATGCGCGAGGGGATCGACGACACGCGGTATATTGCCGCGCTTCTCGAGGCCATTGATGAGGCATCGGACAGGGAACTCGCGGCGGCGGCCCGCGCGTATCTGAGGGAAATGAACCTCGCCGCCATCATGGACGAAGTGCGATCGGAGATCGTGAAGTGGATCTTGCAACTCAGGGCGTGAAGGTCCTATTCCACGACATGGTGTCGATTGAGCCTCGTTTTCAGGCCCGTGGCAAGCGTCGTGGAGAGGGATTCAAGCCATGAACATCTATCGCGGTTGCCTAACCTGGCCCTGGGTTCGTTTTCCGCTGGAGAATGCAGTGGCCGGAATCCGTTCTGCAGGGTTCACTCGTACTGCCTTTGCCGCGCGCCCAGTGGATGTTGCACCTGGACTGGATGGCCGGGGCATTTCCCGTCTGGGCGGCCGATACCTGGTGGTTTGCGGGATTCAGGATGACTGGTACTGCCGCGTTTTGAACGACGCCTGCGATGTCCGGGATACGGGATCGACATCCTCCTGAAGCCGCACGGCGGCATCAGGGCAGAGGCCGATGGGATGCTTTTCGTGCTGGACCGGGTCCCTCGCTCCAACTTCGGGATCTGCTATGACCCGGGCAATGTGCTGATCCACGGGGGTACAAGGCCGAAGGAGGATCTGGCTCGCATGGCCGACCATGTCCGGGCCATTTGCCTGAAAGACGCGGGCGAAGGGGACGTCCAGATCCCGCTTGGTTCTGGAAATGTGGACTTTGACGTGGTATTTGGCATTCTACGCGATCAACGATTCTCTGGGCCGGCCTGGGTGGAGTGCGTCAGAGGAAACACGCTGGAATGAGGTCAACGCCGGAGCGACCGAAACGAAATTGTTTTTGGAGAAACACGGAATTTCATGACAAGGATTATAGACGTCGAATATCTGCTGCTCACCACGCCGTTCGATTTCCTGGGGCGGTCCGGCAAAAGATCCTATGGGACCGTACGGATTACAACCGACGATGGACGGGCGGGGCTCGGCGAGTCCTACTGCATGATCAACATGCCGCTGGCGTGCCGCGAGGCGGTCGAGGTCATCAAACCGCTACTGATCGGTGAGGACGCGGAGTCCCATGAAGTGCTGGTGGATCGGGTGCACGCAATCTGCGAATACTTCGACCACCAGGGGATGGTCTATTGCCTGATCGGCGCGATTGACTGGGCGCTGCACGACCTCGCAGCGCAGCGCGCTGGCGTCCCGTTGCACAGGTTTCTTTGCGACGACCCGGCTGACTCGATTGAGATCTATGCCAGCACCGGATTTGCGACCTGGCCGCTGGATGTGATGATCAGCGACCTGGAGCAATGCAGGGATCGAGGGTTTCGCAGCGCAAAAATGCGGTCTACGACGGATTTTGCGGATGTGGATGGTTCCATCCAGAGGATTCGCGACGTGTTCGAGCTGTTGCCCGACGGCATCCGCCTCGGAGTTGATCCCGCGCAGCAGATTTTCCACCTGCCGGTTCGCTGGTCGCTGGAGGATGCGAAGCGGTTGGTTGAAGAGGCGAGCGAGTACCCCATCCGGTTTCTCGAGGACACGCTCCAGATCCAGGATCTTGAAGGGTACGTTGAACTCAGGAAGATGGGTAAAATCCCGATCGCGGGTGGAGAGATGTTTCATGACGTGGACTCGTTCCGCCGATATTTCGAGGCCGGCGCCTTTGATGTGGCGCAGCCGGACGCGTGTGTCATCCCCGGACCGCGGCGATGCCTGGAAGTGGGCCGGCTGGCGGAAAGGCACGGGGTCGAAATCATTATGCACGGGTGGGCGGGGCCTGTGGCACAGATGCAGAACATCCACATCGGCCTTGCCTGCAAGACCTGCGACACGGTCGAGAATGCGATTCACATGCGGCCGCTCAACGAGGAGTTGATACCCGGTTTCATCCGGCCGGTGGAAGGACGTATTTCGGCGCCCACCGATCCGGGCATGGGTGTGACGTTCACTGACGAGGTGCTTGAGAAATATCCATTTCAGAATGTATCG
>CAZTAB010000521.1:0-15384 GCA_964611475.1 uncultured Verrucomicrobiota bacterium
CCCAGGGGCTTTCCTCGGTGCCCTCAGCCCTGTCATTCCCTTCTGGCGACACCACATAAGTTGCCGACAAGACCGCGTTCGAAAATGTGAGCAACCCCACAGAGACGCCCAGTATCATGGCCTCTGTTTTCACGTATCAACTCCTTCCAATTTGTGAGGTCTGAATTTCTATTTTCATATGATCACTTTCACTTCCGGTCAGTGCTCAACGATCAGCATGACCGGCGTTTTAGATCGGGATGCGAAGCGGCACGGTTTGAAACGTACGAGTCGATGCTCTGGTTGGGTGCCCCTCTTCGTTTCACTGCTTCCACCATTTCTTCAGATTCTTGACGACGGCTCCGTCCGCAGAGAGAGAGATGAAGTACTTGCACAGCGATGAATTGTTCTCCGTTGGCTTTCGTCCCGTCTGGCACATTTTAGAGGCGTTGCCACTTCTGGGCTCACATCTCAATTTTCCAAGATGGCTCGCAAGAAGGCAAATCCTTTCAACGAACAAGATGGTGCGTGATATAACATCGAGGATGAAAACCTCGACCGATTGATATTCAAGTACAACTTGGCGAATCTGGACGGCCGCCACAAACCGGAACAAACGGATGCACCAGAGCCGGAATCGCGTTCGCTTCGCTCATCAACGTCAGCTCCCGGCCCGGTTATCCTGGTCGTTATATGAACCCGCGCTGCGGCGAGTTTTCGGGCGCGATCAAGATTCCCACCTTGCCGTCGAGGACGGGGCAGAGTGCTGGCGGACTTGCGTTTCGTGGGGATTGCCGTCAGCGTAGGAGCATGGGCAACGCAGCGACAATTCGGGGGCCACGTGAGTTTGGCTGGCGGTGCCCAGCGCCGGCTCCTCGGCTGCTGGTCCGCGACGCCACCCCGACTAAAATCCGAAGAATTGCGATCTGGAAGCTCAGGCCCACCAACCAGGGCTTCCTGGAAGCGCGGGAAAGCCGTATCTGGGCGCCTGAGATCGACTGAGGAGGGGAAAGATGAGTCTACTGGGAATCGACATTGGCACTACGGGCACGAAAGTCATCCTCCTCGAGGAGGACGGCACCATATCGGCGAATGTGACCGAGGAATACGAAACCAGCACTCCGAGCCCGCTCTGGTCCGAGCAGAAACCCGGCGACTGGTGGAACGCAACCTGTGCCGGCGTGAAGAAGGCTCTGGAGGCTTCGGGAAAGAATAACAGCGACATCAAAGGTGTCGGGGTATCCGGCCAGATGGTTGGTCTCGTGCTGCTCGACCGTGGCGGGAAGCCCCTCCGCCCCTGCATCATGTGGAATGACCAGCGAAGTGTCAAAGAAGCCGAAGACCTGACCGCACAAATCGGTCTGGAGACGATCCTCGCCGAGACCAGTAATCCGATGTTTGCCTCCTTTGTTGCGCCAAAGCTGGAGTGGGTGCGGCGCAACGAGCCGGACGTCTACGCTGAGGTCCGGCATGTTCTGCTGCCCAAAGATTACATCACCTATATGCTGACCAGAAACGTCGCTACCGAGGTTTCCGACGCGTCCGGAACCTGTCTTCTCAATATGGAGCGGCGCGCCTGGTCCGATGCAATGGTCAGTGCACTGGGTATACCGAAAGAGTGGCTGCCGCGCTGCGTGGAATCCGATGAAATAATCGGCGAGGTGACATCTGAAGCGGCGACCGCCACCGGGCTTTTGCATGGGACGCCAGTGGTGGGCGGGGCCGGTGACCAACCTGCTCAGTCGTTGGGATGCGGGATTGTCAAACCCGGGCTCTGTTCGGTGACCGTCGGAACATCCGGCGTTGTATTCGCCCAGGCCGACCGGCATATCCGCCATCCAGAAGGACTGCTGCATGCGTTCTGCCACAGCGTGCGGGACCAATGGTACGTAATGGGTGTTATGCTCTCGGCCGGCGGCTCGTTCCAGTGGCTCAGGGACACCTTGAGCACGCACGGGCAAATCAGCTTTGATCAGCTGACCGGGCTTGCCAAAGACGTACCTCCCGGCAGCGACGGACTGATTTTTCTACCCTATCTGAGCGGTGAGCGAATGCCGTACGACGATCCCCTTGCACGCGGAGGCTGGATTGGATTAACGCAGCGCCATTCGCTTTCACATCTGGTCCGGGCAGTAATGGAGGGCATCACCTTTGGCCTCTATGATCTCCTTCAGATCATCCGGGGCCTTGGCATGGACATTCAGAGCATCTACGCATCGGGCGGCGCTTCCGAGAGCCGGCTGTGGCGACAGATGCTGGCCGACATTTTTAATGCCCGGATCATCACGACCAATGCTACGCAGGGAGCCGCCTTTGGGGCAGCGATGCTGGCGGGGATCGGAGTGGGAATATTCAAAGACGCAGCCGAGGCTACAGAAGCCACGATCGTCGTCACCGGTTCAACGGACCCGAATCAGCAAACCCATGAGGCGTACACACACGCCTTTGATCTGTACCGTTCGCTGTACCCGCAACTCAAGGGCTCTTTCCAGGAGATGGCGGAATTCTCCAGCAAAAAAGCCGAGTAAACCCTCGGGACGGCTTCTTACAACGCCTCGAGCTGGCCTGCCGCCGCAAACTCGGAGAAACGGGCAGAGGACAGCTCCTCTTCATTTATGCCGAAATGCTCCCCGGACAGCCTCTCGATCTGTCCCACCAGTGAGACCGGGTCCAGCCCGTGCTCTTCCATGAGATATTTTTGCGATGCCCCGTGCGAGTACGTGTCCTGCAGCCCCATCCGGATAAGCCGGGCCCCTACGCCGTGTTCGGCGAGCAGTTCAGAAACGGCGCTACCCAGGCCGCCGATCACGTTGTGGTTCTCCATTGAGACCACACCAAAGCGGGTGCGGGCAGCCGATTCAACAATGGCCTCATCGTCGAAAGGTTTGAGCGTCGTTGCGTGGTAGTGATCGACAGAGAAGCCGCGTTGGCGAAGGACCGTCGTGACGCGCATGGCCTCTTCCGTGCAAATGCCGCTGCTGACCAGGGTCAGATCTGTGCCACTGGCAATGCAACGCACCTTGCGAAACAGGGTTCGGTCGTTCGCCGGAAAGAGGCGAGGGATCTCTTTTCGAAGCATCCGAACATAGACCGGGCCGTCTGTGTTGTGGGCAATATCCAGAACAGACTCGACATCGGTCGCGTCACCGGTTTCGAGAACGGTCATGTTGGGAACGGAGCGCAGTACGCCGATGTCGTTGATCGCCTGGTGGCTTGCCCCGCCGGGCGTGGTGATTCCGGGTAGAAAGCCAAACATGCGAACCTTGAGGTTGGGGTAGGCAATCGACATCTCGATCTGATCCAGAGCGCGGCGATACATAAAAACTGCAAAGGTATGGACGTGTGGAAGGTAGCCCTCGCGCGCCATGCCGCCAGCCAGACTCATCATGTTCTGTTCCGCCATCCCCATCGAAAAAAAACGGTCGGGATAGACATCCTTAAACTCTTTGATCTCGGTCGAGCCGGTAAGATCGCCGGAAAAGACCACGACCTCCGGTTTGTCGGCAGCAAACTCCACCAGGTTGCGCATGTGAACATTGGTGACGGTTTTCATGTTTCTGTCCCCTTACATCGTTTTCCAGAACTCCACAAACTCCGCTTTCTCGGCTTCATCTTTGAAGCGAACAAAGTGCAGGTGAGGCTTGCGTCGTTCGAGCAACGGAACCCCCTCCGCGGTGTTGGTGTCGGCCAGTATAAAGTGCGGCTTGCCGGGATGCGCCATGGCTGCGGCGTCGACAAGCGCGCAAATGTCGTGCCCGTCCACGCGGATAACGCTGGCGCCGAATGCTTCAATCCGCGCATTGAGAGGCTCGATGTTCATGACGTCTTTGGTAAGCCCATCAACCTGCTGACCGTTGACATCAACGTAGACGTCAACGTTGTCGAGGCCGTAGAAGCACATCGCCTGAATCGCCTCATAGGTCTGGCCCTCTTCAAACTCACCGTCCGACATAAAGACCCAAACGCGGCCTTCTTCGCCGCGGAGCTTGCGCGCCAGTGCGATACCGGCCGCCTGACTGAGGGCCTGCCCAAACGATCCGGTAGTCAGCTCCATCCCTGGCGAGTGTTCTGCGCCGATCATTTCTACCGAGCTACCGTCCTGGTTGAACTCGAAGAGCGCCTCGGGGTCCATGCGCCCGACCTCGACCAGCGCCGCGTATACCGCAACCGCATAGTGGGCCGCCGAGAGGAGGAGACGGTCGTACCCCCCCGTCCGCGGACCATTGTAGTCGGCGCCGAGGTCGTGTTGGCCCGGCGCGGGGACTCCGGGGAAAGGTCCCGGTTTCATGGACGCCAGACTGGGGCCAATGTTGAGCACGCAGGTGTAGAGGGCCGCGAGAATCTCGGCGGAAGAGAGCGCCTGGCTCAGATAGCAGCCGTTTTGCTTGATTGTAAGCCCCAAAGCACGCTTGCGGATACCGTGGGCGATGCGACGCGCCCGATGGATATCGTCAACGGTCTGGTGTACCATCCGTTTAGCGTCTGTCATGTGCCAGTCTCCCCTGATGAAGCGTGTACGGACCGATATAATGTATGCAGAAGCAAGCAATACATCACGAACTCGGCGCCTGGGCCACGAGTCTCTCCGTATCGTCCACCATCTGTTTCCATGCGTCTATACTGTAGGCACCGTTGGGAGCGTCTGCGAATAGCAGCGTTTCGATGCACATACAACTGGAATATCCCATGTCGGCTGCACGTCGGAAAACGGTGTTCGATGGCATAAACGTTGACACCGGCTTCGAGCAGATGCGTGGCGCAGCAGTGCCTCAGCGCGTGGATCTGGATGCCACGCTTGATGATGCCCGCGGCCTTGACGGTGCGCTTTGCCGCCATCGAGTGCCCCCATGGTCTGGACGTCAGTGAATCTGAAACAGAACGCTAGAATATTTTTCATCATTGAACAAGACCGTACTTGGCGTGACTATTCACGAAATCATCGGACGTCCGATCCGAACCAATCGATTGAGAAGTGGATCATGCCGGGAAAAGCAGTTCTCTGTACTCGAGCTCAATGGGCAGCCTTTGGGTTTCTTGGGGAATCAGCGTAAGATCGTGGCCACACCATGGACAAAGCAGGAGGTGCAAGCGGCAGTGCAGGACTACTTTGACATGCTCCTCAACGAGATGAGGGGGGGAGAGTCACGTCAAGGCGGAGCACAACAGGAAACTCCTCCCCGGGGACATTCAGGCCCATTGCAAACCCGAATCCAGAGTTTTCCGGAATAGCTTTGGCGGGGCGGCATAGAAGGAAAGATGTCGAATCGAACGATAGTTGTTGTTCTTTGCTTATTCTCCGGACTCATCCTTTTCCTCCCGGGTTTGGCTTTCTCCGAAGAGACTGAGAGCTCCCCCTTTCCAGGAGTACGGTATATTCATCGCAAGGTTGCAAAACCACGCACCCTTGACATGCATATTGTCTTCATCGACCTGAATCGACCGGGAGTCCGGTTCAAAACCACCAAGTCCAACGGAAAGAGTGGCAGCGAGACCGACCTGGAAAGAACCAGTCAGTTTGTCAAGAGATGTAAAGCGCAGATCGGCATCAACGGCGGCTTCTTCAGCCGGAAATCAGAGGAGCGGCGCCTCGGGGTATGCGACCTTGCTTCCCTTGCCGTATCCGATGGTGAAGTAGTCTCTCCCTGGGGACATAACCAGACAGATGCGGTCAATATCGGGGCTGATAACAGCGTAACGTTCCTGAAACAATCCAATGATGACACCACCGGTTATATGACAGAACCAAAGGTCAGGCTGTATCATGCGATTGCCGGCAACGTCCGTTTAATCAAAGATGGGAAAATCCTGGCCAAAGGAGGTGATCCCACGTATCCACAAACCGCAATCGGCCATACCGCCGACCATCACCTGGTTCTCTTTGTTTCCGACGGCCGCCAACCCAAATTCAGTGCGGGGATGACCTACGAGGAACTAGCCAACATTCTCAACGGGTTGGGCGTCGTCGATGCCATCGCGTTCGATGGGGGAGGATCAACAACCATGGTGATGACCGATTCTGACGGGGAACCAAAGGTCCTCAATCGCCCGTCGGACGGGTCCGAACGACACGTGGGAAACAACCTGGCAGTGATCATCAACCGTTAGAGCGACGGGCGCTGGTGTGCAATTACGCTTCCAAATGTTCGTCGGCCTTGGCATAGATCCACCCTGAAGGAATCGCCGAACAATCGCATGCATGCAAGGCCGCCACGCTTCGCTTCCTTGTTTCACCAAGCGGCAGGCTCAACTTGAACTCGCCGTTGAGCGCGTCACCCCACGCGCCACGCTCGACATGTATCGCCAGACTTTCTTCATCACGTTCGGCGGATTTGACCACCATGACGAGCTGGTCAACAGCATCACGAATGACCGTTGGGCAACCGAGGAGGCGTCACAGCTCAGCCACCGAAGCAGAGTTTTAGAATCTCAGGCGTCCACCAAATTGTAGCCGCGGCGCCTCCAGAAAACGAATGGAACGCAGACAAAATACATCGTGATGCTGTAGACCGCTGCCGGCACGGTCGCCGGCGGAAGAACCTGCCCCTCGACCGCCGCGACGATGCTTCCGATCGCGATCGCGAGTGTCCCGTTCTGCACGCCAGACTCTATCGAGATGGTGGTCGCATCCCGGTTGTCGAGCCGCAGCACCTTGGCCGAAACGAGCCCAAGCCCGAGCATCATGACGTTCAACAGCACCGCCACCGGCCCCAGGGCGCCGAGGTTGCTCGAAAAGACCCCCCAGTTCTTCGCCAGGGCCGCGACGATGATTACCACGAACAGAACCACCGCTGCGCGCGACACGCCCGGCGCGATCTGCTCCACCAGCGCGGGAGACTTCGCCGTCAAGGCCATTCCGATCGCCACCGGCACCGCCGTGATCAAGAACATCGTTAGGCCGAGTCGGGCCACATCGACCGGCGGCCCATCCGCACCCATGAAATGGTTGACGCTGAAGGCGACCAGCAGCGGCACGGTAAGGATCGACAGCAAGCTCGTGATCGCCGTGAGCGAGATCGACAGTGGCGCGTTCCCCCCGGCGAGCTTGGCGAGAAGGTTACTCGTCACTCCGCCCGGACACAACGCGAGGATCATCAGACCGACCGCAAAGATTTCTGACAGTCCGAAGACATGTGCCAAGCCGAGCGCGACCAGTGGCAGCAACACGACCTGATTGAGCAGACCGACGCCGAATGCGACCGGGAACTTTAATACCCGAGAAAAGTCGTGCCCCCGCAGCCCGAGACCGAGGGAGAACATGATAAATGCAAGGATAAGCGGGAGAAGAACTTTGACGATCATAGCGCGCGGGGACAGATCCTTTCACCTGATCGATACCCAAGCAAGGCCCAGGACACAAAAAAATGTTTCATGTTGTAAGGCTACAACTCCCTCAACCCGCTCGCCCATTACAAAATAACAGCCACTTTATAACGGCCCCCCATCCCGCAGCCCAAAAGCATCTATCTTACTCTATATCCCCCGCGGGCCGGATGGTGAGGTCCGAGATACCCGGTGTGGCATCGAGCAGGAGAAAGTCGTGGCCGCCGACCGTGATCGCGTCATGAGGGTGCTTGCGGTCGACGTGGTAGACCTCCGGCTTGCCCCAATCGCCTGGCCACCAGGCCAGGACCTGGAGGGGCCGGGAAGCGTTGACCTGGAGGGCGACACGCTTCTTGTCGGAATGGACCCGTCCCCGGATCGAGCAACCGAGGGCGTTGGACTGCAGGACCTGGGTGCGGATGCCGTCGGCGGCGTAAATGAATCCCGGAACCTGGGTCAGGGTCGTGACCCGTATGCGGTTCATGGGCATCGCGGCAAGTGTCAAATCCATGCGCCCGGTTGCCGGGGGAATGACCTGGAATCTCACATCACTGAAGATTCGAGGACGTACGTCGGCGGCGTACTGGCTTCCCGCGATCAGCACCGGCCGCGCCTGCTGCTGCCAGGCGAAGACCGGATGACCGGGGACGAGTTCCATCTTCGAGCGGTCGACCGAAACGGACACATCCCGCACGTCGTCGTGGTGGGAGATCACGTTCACGAACCAGGTATCCCCATGTTGCAAGGTAAACCCCTCAATCGGCGTCTCCAGGTCGCTCCACCAGGCCGGCTCCAGGCCGATACGGGCGAATCGCGCAAACTGGTACTCGTGCACGGCCGCACCGAAGGCGCCTTCGTCGGGCAGGACCGGCCACTCGCCGTCCACCTTGTGGGCCCAGGCCCCGCCGCGGGGGGTCATGGCCAGCCCCATGCAAAGATCCTGATAACGGCCGCTATTCTCCAGGTTGCCGTTGGCCCACCAGTAAAGCGGGATGTTGATGGTCCCGGGAATCGAATAGATCTTATACATGAGATCCATATCGGCCCCATCGCGCCACCCCTTCCCGGGCGTGACCTCGGCGCCGCTGCCCTCGTAGTAGGAAATGTCATAGTAGTAGGAACCGGTGCGCATATTGGCCCAGAGGAGTTTGCCGCGCCGGTTGAGTTCCTGGTATAGGCGGCGCCACTTGTAGTTCTCGACATCGATCTGGCTCACCCGCCGGGTACCCCAGTCCACGTGGCCGGCGTCGATGGCCCCGTCGACGTAGTACAGGCCCGTGCCGAGGTAGTCCGCCTCCCGCCCGATGCCCTCGGCCAGAAAGTCGAGAACCTCGGGGATCTGCTTCACGTGCACGAGGTTGCGCTTCTCGTCGATCCGGTTGATCCATTCCGGTCGCCCGCGGATTACATTGGAGACGGTGGAGCGGTAAATATAGAGCCCATCCAGAACCGCAGGGTTCTTCCGGCGGCCTTCCATCATCCGCTCCTTCAATTCCTTGCCCGTGAAGGACTGGCGCGGCGACTCCGGCTCGCCGAACGCATACTCGCGCAATTCGATGTCGTCCCTGTCGGCGAACACGCCCCATTCGAACTGGCCCGTGTTGCCCGACCCGGGGTTGACGGCCAGGAAGCTGATGGTGCGGTCCCCGGGCCGCAGGAATGCCTCGCCCGACCCGTGCATGACGCGAGCCAAGATGGGGGGTGGCCGCATCGCTTCGCGAGTGGCCTTCTGCTCGGGTAGATCCAGATATTCAAAATGAATCTGCAGCCGGTCTCTGTAAAAGAGGTGATAGCGGGTTTCGATCCGGGTGGGTGCCTCGTGGATGAAGAATCCACCCGAGCCCAACTGCCAGCCGTCCCGGGTCCAGTAGGTCTGCTTGATGAGCGAACGGGGATAGGCAAAATCGTCGTTCACCTTGTAGAGATACTGCGCGAAACCGGATCCGGTTCTGGGATTGAAGGCATCACAGGCGCCGCGGCCGGTCTCATCGATATAGTGATCACGCCGGGCAATGGGGCTTTGGACCTCACGAGCGTGAATCACGGGTTGCTGGTTGCCGACCACCCCTTGCGGCACGACGTAATGGTAGCGGGCATCCTGCCGGAAGTCCGGATCGAACACCGTTTGCGAGACGCTGGTGAAGAGGGTCGGAGACTTTAGCGAACCGGTCACCTGAATCTGCCGGCACAGGATCCGTTGTGCGCCATCGACATCAGCGAGGAAATAGAGTTTTTCGATACGTGCTCCGGGCATTGCGGCGTTGGTGCAGGCGAGCGCGACGCGTTTCGCCGATTCCTCGATCACCTCGACCACCCGGTCCTCCCTCTCATCCGCTTCCCATTCTTTCTCTTCCGTCTTCAGGTAATAGCGATCGTAGCTCTCCACCAGGAATCGTTGTCCCGCATCAACATCCCACAGCCCCTTGATGTGTCCGCTGTTGAGATGGATCGCAGCGATGAGCTTGTCACTCTGCACCATGTGCGCGGTGCCGTACACAGTGTCGAGATAGTCGCCGGCGTGGACAACAAGGACAGGGAAAAGGAGGGCTATAAGTACAAGAAGGCGCAGCGGCGAGAATTGAAGACGAAATCGCCATGGGGGCGAAACGGGCGCCCGCCCACCGGAAATGACCTTAATCTGCCTCATCAAGAGGCAGAGAATGTCATATCCGATCCATGGAAAGCGACCGTAAACGGTCCCGAATCTGCTGGGGACTGACCTCGGGGTTCGTTGGAATTGTAGTTGGTTGCGATGGCGAATTGTCCCAAATGGATCGATACAGCCTACTTCACCTGCCCCCTTCCAACATTCTCAGGAATATGGGAAGGAGGAATCCTGATTCAGGGTGGCAGTTCCGGTCAATGCGCGAACCGGCAAAATCGCTTGCCCTCGGGCAATGTGAGGGTCTGGCTTGACCCGGGCCCGGCGACCGGAGTCCAAGTGATCAGGTCCTCACTCTCCACGACGGTGAAGTTCAAGGTCACCGATCCGGTCTCGGAGTCGACACTGAGGAGAACCGAACCGGGAAAGGTTCACAAGCTGCTTGAACTATGTACGGCCCGCGGCATCAGTCTTCGAGAGCAAACACAATGTCTGTCTGGGTCGGTCTGTGAAAATAGGGGTTTGTCGGATAATGCATGTTTGCGTCAAAAAAGTATCCGGGGGGTTGTGTCTCTACGCGTGATGTAATCCTGGACGACACCCGCCTGCCGTCAGCCATTTCCAGTTCGACCCAGAAACGCCTCGCTTTAAAAACGCACTCACCGGGATTGTTCAGCACGACGCTGTTCTCCGCCTGCAGCGCCGCAATGACGTCGGAAGGGAACTGAAGGTAAATAGGTGACCATTTCTCGTTCCGAATGTCACTGAAATAGCTCGGTGTCGCGGGAAGCTCACCAATTCGAACCCCATTGATCTCTGCGTTGACCGCTTTGTGAACGATGCCGCCCAGGACTTCCATCCTCAACCAGGCCGCCCTCGCTGATTTCAGGTCTGCCACACTCAGGCCGCCCGAGGAATACGTGGCCGGTTGAAATATGACCTCGTCCTGCGAATCGTAGATGGCGTACTCCAGCCGACCCTTGCCTGACCCGGTTCTCCCGGCGTGCAGCCACCACTTGTGCTCTTGTTGAGTCTCGGCCGCGCGCAATGTCACGTTCAACGGGCTGAGTTCCTCGCGCTCGGGTATCGGAAGGACAAACTGCAGCTTCCTGCTGTCATCCGGCCCGATCGTTGCCCGCCTTGATATGCCCTCCACTTCGGCAATGAACTCCGCCTCCGAGGCAAGTCCGCTGGTTATCGTCAGTTCAAGGGCATGGTCCAGGGTCAAGAAAGGCCTGATCTGTGCAATCGGCACAACAGTAAAGTCAATCCATTCGCCTTCGAAGCTCTTCCAGATCCGATCCCCCGCCTTCGCTTCGACGGACACGCGGAAGTTATGCTGTTCTGCGCCCTGGACGATCACCGACTGGCCCGGTGTCACCTGCCTTACGTCACAGGTCAGCGGCCTCCTCGACAATCCCTCCGGTCTCAACAGGTAGCTGAACGCGCCGGGTTTTGGCAGGACATAGACGAGCCCCCGAGCCGACCGAACCTCGCAGATCCCCATGGATTCCCCCTGCTCATCCAACGCGACCGCAGTCGCGTCACGACCGTCCATGGACACGCCGCACCACTGCCTGCATTCGACGGGAATCACTTCGACCGTTCCATCTTCGTTCCGATGCGCGATGAGCGCACCGTCGGCTGAAAGCCTGTCAAAGCGCGTGAATGTGCCCCGCCCATCGGCGTAGTCATATTCGGGAGACTCAACGTAGTCGACACGACGTCCGTCCTGCATCGCGCTGTACTCGATGAACGAACCATCACCGCTTTGCGCGTGCCAGCCGTTCGGAGGCAGAGTGCCTGCCGGCACCTCCCAGTTCTCGGTCGGATGTCCGTTGACCCACACGCTCAACCCGTTTGAATACCGGACGAAAATCTGACAGCGCTCATGCGAGCCGGAGGCGATCGCGGATGAGGTATCGAGCAATGCCCCACGCGCGTCGGCGTATCTGATTTCAACCGCATCCGCCCGGGTGTATTGAGACTGAAGCTGTTGAAGCAGGAAATAGCTGCGCAGCATCCCCCGGATCCCCTCGTTCTGGTCCAGCCAGCCGATGTGGCCGAAGGCAATCGTAGCCGCGAGGAAACGATCCAGCTTGGGCTCCCTCTCCTTCGGCGTCTTCGCAAGCCCCTCCATGGAATAGAACATCGCCGGATTGCCCATTCCGACGTTGCAGGCAAGCGGGTGAACCTTGAGCAACTCAAAGTCGACCAGCCAGGGACCTTGCCAGAGCGTGGAATGATTGAACTCGCTGGCATACGTGCCGCAGATCAGACCGGCATAGATCCAGTGAACGCCGCCTTCGCCGAACACGGGACCCTGCCAGACTTTCTGCTGATTCAGCATCAGCTCGCCGTACGCATAATACGTGGCCGCGAACGTCCCGGCTCCCGGGACCCTCGCGTCATAGTCGACGTACGCGAATGTGCCCCATGCCGTGTGAACGGCAAGGTACGCGCAATCGAAGCCCAACGTCTCCTTGAGGGTCGGGGTGATCTCCGCCTCGAGCTCTACCGCCCGCGAGGGTTTGACAGCATAGTGCTTGCAGGGGTGAGGGTATTGCTGGAGCCACTGCCCCGACGACGTCCTGATGGTAAAGTTCTCGTCCCAATACTCGTTGACGGGTAGAAAACCGCAGTAGTTGTTGTAGGGCCCGTAACGAAACCCCAGTGCCTTGAGCTGCTTCGACAACGCGGCCTGATACGCATCGCCCCCCTTGAGCCTGGCCGTCCGCCTGCGGATGGTGCTACTGCTTTCGTCCCAATAGTCGCTCCAGCCGCTTTCATGATTCGTCAGTATGATCTGGTCGACGCCGTACCGCGCGACGTTCTTCCAGCGATCCAGATAGGAGTCGGGGCTCTCCCGGTTCGAACAGAAACCATTGTTGCGGAAAAGCCGCGTGCCCATCACATCCATCCAGGGCGACTTTGGGTTCGCCACCGTCGGCAACGTCTCCTGGAAATCAGGTGAGACCGTCAGAAACAATCGCTCGAAGCAGTCGTTGCGCATGTCATCGGTCCGGGGATGGTACTCTGCGCTGGTCAGACAGTATGCGCCGTCGTCGGCGATCCTGAAGTCGAACCCGAACTTCGAAGCACTGGACCGATACCAGTCGAACCACGCGGAGATGAATAGCGGCTTGTCACTGGTTCCCCCCAGCAGCACTGCGGGGCGCGTGTTATTCCTGGCATTGTAGATAAGATACGGGATCGTGATCAAACGCGGATCTTCCAGTCCGGCAACCTTACCCGTGCGAAACACTTCGACCTGGCCGCCGGCACATTTCACATCAATGACCAGTGACTTCTGCCAAAGCCGAAACGTATACGAAAGCTCGGACGTCACGGCGTCAGTCATCCACTTCCAGGTGGATACGATCGAATCGCCCTCCCGTTCGCAGGAAATGAATTCAAGCTCACCGGGGACACCGCCTGCGCCGTAGACGCCGCCGTCCACCATCGGTTGAAACACCTTCCCGCGCCCCCGCCAGGAGGCTCGCAGATCACTCAGCGTGCCGGCTTGGGGTTCGTAGACATACTCCAGCTCGCCGTCTGCTCCACGATAGCGAAAGACGAACGCGTCCCCTTCCTGGTCCAGGCTCGTGGTGAAATCCTGCGTGGCGTTCGTTGGCAGAATGGTTTCCTCGCGGGTCGGAAATGGCAGTCTCCCGGCTCCGGTATTCAGCCCCGGGCTCTGGCCCGGGAATGGATCGACGCCCCGCTTCGCACTCGTCTTCAATGACAACGGCTCGAGCTCTTCGGCATAGAACGACAGATTGTCGAAGAAGGCTGTCCGGTCCCCGTCATTCGAAAAATCCTTAATCTCGATTCCTGTCAGCAAGGCCGGCTCGCGGAGTTCGGCCTTTCGATGATGCAGGTTCCACAGCGGCCAGCTCAATCGACCAATCTCGAGCACGTCCTCGACGCCCGACTCGCTCTCAATCAGCAGATTCACCCGGCCCGGATCCGAGCTGTCAGGAGCCCACAGGGAATTCCCATAGGTCCAGAGGTTGACGCAATCAAAGGGGGCGGTGATCCGAACGGGGCGAGGCGGGCGAAGAATCACGGAAGGGGCTTCTGATGTCCTGCGATAGACGAGCTTCCCCGTGTACCTGCCCCAGATCTGCTGCTCCCTGCTTTGAATAAGCCTGGCTTCGGCATTCCTGGCTTCCACCGTCCAGCCGGTCAGATCTTCAAAATCAATGAGCGGCGGCCTCGTGTCCGTTGTCCGATTTGCCCAGACCATCTCGATGGGGCGCTCGCCCACGACCTGATCCTCCACTTCCACTCCGAAAACAGAGAGCGCAAAGAAAAGGCCCCACAAAAAAACGATCACCGTGGAATTTTTAAACATGGTCATATTTTCCACTAGCGACAGGGTGCGAGTCAATGTCTTGCGTCTCGATCACACAGGTCTTCTTTGAGCACGGCGGCAGTCAGCGCCCATGGGCTTTTACGAATGTCCGTGATTTCGGCAGCCCCGCAGACTTTGGTCGAGCCGGTGAAGCCCGGCACCGGCCACCTCCTTTCCCATTCGGCACGCCCCCCGGCAGGTTGTTGCGTACGACAGGTCGGGGTCGACTCAGGCGGCCATTTCATGGCGTTGGCTCTAACGGCATGCAGGCACGATATTTACACCTACGCAGTGGATGCCCTGGAGAAACCTTTGGTCCGACCCGAAGGCGCAAAGCATCGGGATCAGAAACCGCTGTCGGATTGGCGCCATCAATCCACCGGTGCCCGTTCATGGTCGTTGACAAAAGCCTGCTCGAGAGGTTACGAGCGCGCGAAAGATCCGTGCAGTCACCGGGTCGCTCTCCCAACTGGCGCGGGGGTATGTTCGTCAGCTCAATCTCCATGCCGACTGTGTGGTGTTCCAGAACCCAGGCTCGAAACGTGGGCTGGGCGGACATCTCACTGAACCGGGGACCACGCGTTGTTCGGCCATGCCGCGAATCTGAATGCTCCTGGGATATTCCCCGTTTTATGATTGTCGAACCCATCTCCCGGTGGCATTTTGCCTGCATGAGGCAAATCATTACTCAAACGTTATTTCTGGCAACATGGGCCTCCACGACGCTGGCCGCCTTGGATCTTGCAGCGCTTCGGGATGGAGCGATCGTCCTCGACGCCAACGCCATCGAGAGCGAAGCCTACGCGGCGGAGGAGTTTCAGCGTTTCTTTGAGCAGGCTTCGGGCGTCACGCTGCCGATCGTCACCGGCGGCGCCGGCGACAAGACGCTTGTTTACATCGGCGCCGGCGAGTCCCTCGCCGCCAGTTCTCTCGCGCGAGCCGCCGATCGGGAGTATGGACAGGAAGAGTCGCGAATCCTGATCTCGAGTGACGGGGTCGTGATCGCCGGGGGCCGTCCGCGCGGCGTACTGTACGGTGTATACCGGTTTCTCGAGGACTACCTGGACGTCCGATTTCTCACTGCGGACGTGACGCATGTGCCCCCCTTCCCGTTGAGAAAACGCGT
>CAZTAB010000522.1:0-1935 GCA_964611475.1 uncultured Verrucomicrobiota bacterium
CATCCCGATCAAGACGAGAGCGGCGAGGAACGCAAACCAGGCTTTGAATCCCACTGCGGAATGAACTTCGCAGCTTTTGGACGCGGAATGAATTCCGCGCTAAGCTTACCCATCAGATTCGAAATATGGAGAACAGATGAACGCACGGCCAAACCGGAAGAAGACGCGAGACTTTGCCCAGGGCGAGCAGGCGGCGGTTGCCCGCGAGGTGTCGAGTGACGACGGGTGGGTCCCGCTGGTTGACTGGACGCATGTCCATCCGGGAAATCGTGGGGTGAATCGCCAGGGTAGATACGCGCTTTATGAAGCTCCAATCGGTGTTCGTGTTCGTATCGAAGTGGCGGAGAAAATCGGGCCGATTTTTCGGGCCGACCAGCCGTGGGACGGTGGCGGAGAAATGGTTCCGACCCGCGTTTGGACGGATGACAAAGGATATCACCTTCTCTATTCCAGTCATCCGCGCGAGACAAAACACCCGGGGATGGGCGGTCAATGCTATACCTGCTACGCGTTTAGCGAGGACGGGTACGAATGGACGCGACCGGAACTGAACCAGGTCGAATGGGAAGGTTCCACTGCAAACAACATCATCGATCACACGATCACCGGGACGCCTTTCGAGGATCCTCTGGCGCCTCCGGAGGAACGATTCAAGGCGATCGGGCAGGTTGGCGGGAGTTTCGATCCCGATACCGGGGAGCGCCTTGATTCCCAGGTGGCATACGATCGATGGGTTCGTCAGGAGTACGAGGGCGATGCGTACAAGGGACCCCGAATGACGTCTCGTCACTGGGTGGAGGGATGGTCCAGTCCCGACTGTATCCACTGGAAATCGATGGGGGAGTTGGCTGACATGTCATCGGATGGCGGGAGCGCTGCCCAGTTCGATCCTGCAACCCAAAGCTACTTCGCGTATTTGCGGGTCGCGGGCACGGGGCGCCGGGCCACGGGCCTCACACGAACAGAGGATTTTCGCGCGTGGCCGGACGCTGACCTTGTGCTTTTTCCCGATCCGCAGGACGAACCGGACGTTTCGTTCTATGGCTCCAGTTATTTTCGATATCCAACCAATCCAAACCTGCACTGTGCGCTGGTGGAAATCTATCACCAGGCGGCAGACTGCAATGACGCACAAATCGCTTTTTCCAATAACATGACCCATTGGTTCCGCCCTGAGAGGAGGGCGATTATTCCCCATGGAGAGCCGGGCAGCGACGACAGCGGCGGGGCGCGACCCTGGGGTGGGCTTTATACCTTGCCCGACGGAAATTGGGCCGCGATGTATCGCGGACATGTTGGACTGCACAATTATCGTGAGAGCGAGCCGCACATCGAACGCCCGCCCGGCGTACTGATGATTGCGCGATGGCGACCGCACCGGTTTACCGGAATCGAAGCCGACCTGGAAGGGCGCATGACAATCACGACCGTAAAACGAACGAGCGACGCGCTTCGCTTGAACTACCGATGTAAACCAGGCGGAAGCATTGCCGCCGAATTGATCCCGACAGTAACATCAAGAATCCATCCTGATGCCGACCCGATACCCGGGTTCTCTTTTGCCGAGAGCGACCTGCTCTCCGGTGACTCGCTTAGCGCACCCATGACCTGGCAGGGGAAGGCTGACATTTCGCAGATTGGGGATACTGTCGCAATCCGCCTGAAAATGTTCCAGGCGAAGCTGTTCGCCTTCTCGGTCTGACCGGCTTCGATAAACGTCATTCGGGAGGCACAAGGCACCGCCACCACCAGGGTGCCTGAACCGCGGTGGTGTTTGGACCGCTCCATTCCCTTCATGGCTGGGATTGTTCCGTGATTAGGTTTGGTTCACGGAGGAGTTGGGCAATGGGTCGCCATCGGTAAATTGTCGGGAGCCATGCCTCTTTTCTTCGGGCAAGGGGCGTGCGGAACGAATCCTGAGGTTTGAGCTTGTGG
>CAZTAB010000523.1:0-3190 GCA_964611475.1 uncultured Verrucomicrobiota bacterium
GGATGTGACGCGCGCTTCCGTCCCCTGCACGAGTCCAATGTCATGCTTCGAGCCATGGAAGGACATCTTTTCATCGTCTCTGTCAACGCGGCCGAGTCTAGGCCGGTGAATGCGTTAACCGGGGTCATGGGACCAGATGGAAACTGGGTAATGCGGTGCCCGCGCCGAGGAAAGCAACTCGCGGTGGCCGATATCGCCATCCCTCCCCTTTCCCGGCTCATCGACGCGGAGGAAGCGGATTTTATCTACGTCCGCTGACATCGGTTCCGGGCGTTCGCCAGCTTCGCAAAAATAATGGTTCACGGGAAACATATGGCCCCGAGGGACTGCAGATTCAAATCCGCGCCCGTAGACAGCCTGAACCGGCGGACACGTCAACTGGCCATGAGCCGATCCAGAACTTTCATGCCCCACGCCGCATCATGAATCGATGATTCCGGGCTCCGGAGCCCCTGTGCCGCCTCCCGGAAGCGAACCAGCTCGGGGAGGTATCCCCAGACTTCCCGAAAAGAGCCCGCCGCGATCGCCGCCCCGGTGGGCCAGATACTGTCCCCGTTCCACGCAGGTTCTTCCGGTCCCGCCAAGTCGCCCCGCGATCCGGACTTGTGATGGGTAACCTCCGAGAATTCCCGCACGCTGATGAGCCCATCCGACGAGTGAAGATCCACCCGGGACCAATGCCCTTCCAGCGGCATCTGGGAGGTGAACTCAAGAACCGCAATGCAGCCTTCAACTCCACGGAACGTAGCCAGGTAGTAATCGTGGTTTCCTTTACGCGTATAGTCGACGTGGGGCGGCTCCGAATCCAGGAGGCCGCCGGGTGTCAGGTAGTGCAGCAGGTCCACCGCGTGACACCCGTAGTGCTGCATGAGACGGCGCCTGTCTGGCTCTCCCAGCCACCACCGGACCGATACCATGGCCGGCGTGGATGATTCGTCCATGCGAGTCAGATCCAGCGCCTTCTGGATGCCCCGCGTGTATCGGTAGTTGAAGCCGACCTGTACTAGTAATCCGGCGGCTCCGGCCCGGGCGGACAGTTCGGACGCCTGTTCCGAATTCACCGCGCAAGGTTGCTCCATCCATATGGGCAGTCCAAGGGGAATCAGCGCGCTGGCAATGTCGTAGTGGCCCTGCGGTCCTGCGACAATCAGGACCGCGTCTGGTTTCACGGCCGTGCACATCTCCACCGGATCGTAAAAAACCTGCTCCACGCCATACTCAGCGGCGCGTGTCTCCGTTCGTTCCCGCGTGCGTCCGCACACCGCAACCAACTCCATCCCCGACGCGGCAAGCGACGGGTAGATCGCCCGCCCGGAAAAGCGGCCGCAACCAATAAAGGCTACTCGCAGGGGATCCATCATTTTCAGCGTGCGACCTGTACCACGACACCCATGTTTCCAGGTTCAGGGCTCGGAAAAATATTCCCGGTCGTGCGCCGGCCCTTGCCCCCGACCTCCACAAAAGATTCAGGAGTAAAAAGCAGGAGAAAAATGCGGGACCCACCAGTCCCTGATTTCGATTTCAACCCGATCATCTTTGAACCTTCCGCCCCGGCAACCGAACACCAGAGCCACCCACTGAAAGCCAAAACCTGAGGCCCGCCCCTCTACGCGCCTACCCGGCGCTCGGCATTTCAAGAATCGGCAGATCCCCCTCCCCCCGCACACGGGAAAGATACAGCCCCTCCTCCAGCGTCTTCTCGTCCTCGTACGAACCCCGGAAGCACAGGCGGCCGGCCTTGCGATTCAGGGCCCGCGTTTCCTCCTTCCGATCCGTCGTGAGCCAATATTCGCCGTCGAGCCCCTGCACCAGTTCCGTCGCGTGGAACGGTCCCATCAGGTAAAAACCGGACGCCACGTTGAATGAGTACTTTCGCGGAAACACAAAACTTCGAGGATTGGGACTCACCGCGTGCCACAGACCAATGCCGTATGTGAAGAAGAGATGCCACAGACCGTCCCGGTGAATTACCAGGGGCGATTCGATTCCCAGGGTTCCCCGCATCATCGGCGCTGACCGGAACGCAACTCCATGGTCGTCAAACCGTTTCCAGTCCGAAGTCGACTTCAGCGCAATGCAGCAATATCCGTCGTGATCCGTCGTGATGTAATACAGGAGAAACAACCCATTATGCGCAATGACGTGAACATCCTTGCACGTCGAACCCTTCGGTGCCCAGTCCGGGGGGCCGAAAATCGGGTTTCCATCACCCGGAGTCCATGTTTCGAGATCCTCCGACCACATCAGGGAAAAGCCCACGAATCCTTCCTTTCCCCGGACGCCGTACATCATGCCGTACCGGCCATCGTGGCGAAACACCCAGCCGTTGCTTCGGGTTATGTAATCGAAGTCCCCCTGCATGACCGGCGAGATCATATCCTTGTACTTCAATTCAAAAAGAGTCCTTCCGACAGCGTGGCCCATGCCTGGTTCCACCGTGTTCTTCGCCGCCACGTCCCACTCGCCCCTGGCCATCGCTGACGTGTGGACATCGGACAGGGTCATATCTCCGGTCACGTAATACAGATGCCAGTTCGTCCCGTCATGAAAGAAGCTGTGATCCACCTGGAACATGCCATCCGGCGGGGTGAAAATATGCGTGGTGACGTCATTGAACTCCTGCTCGGCCGACGCGAAGAGCTGCTTGTGAAGGACAAGGAATCGTTCGGAAAATTCCTCGTCGCTCACGGTCACTCCAAATGAAAGATCCAAAGCCATTTCCCCCATCTCCTTCCTTTTCCCCAAACTCAATCGGACCAAAATCAGGCGGTCGTATACCACACCGCCCTGCCCTGAACAAGTAGCGTGTGCCGCCGTGGTTTCGCCTTCCGCCACCCGCCTTTCTTGTCGCACCCGGGCCACGTTCCGGGTTAGATTGGGAGGGAGTCCGGAAGACGACGCCATGCCGAAGAACTACCTTATCCAGAATGGGGACCTCTACGACGGAACATCCGATTCGCCGGATGCCGCCGATGTCCGGGTCCGGAACGGCGTTATCCAGGAAATCGGCCCCCACCTGGAAGCCTGGGACGATGAAACGGTCGACGCCACGTGGCGCTTGGTGGTGCCCTGGCTCATCGTTCTTCACGTGCACGTCTTCAACGGCTCCGTGCAGTGGTCGATCGATCCCGCACACGCCGGCCTGCGGACCGGAGTAACCACCGTTTTGGACACCGGTTCAGCAGGTGCC
>CAZTAB010000524.1:0-5405 GCA_964611475.1 uncultured Verrucomicrobiota bacterium
CTGGAGACCGGGGACGCGTTGTCCGTGTTGAAGGACCTCATGGACCGGTACCGGCCGGTTCAGGATCCGGATCTTCCACCGTTTTTTGGCGGCGCCGTCGGATACATCGGGTACGACGCGATTCTCCAGTTTGAACCCCGGGTTCCACTGGCGAAAGGGGACGGAATCGACGCACCGGACATGCTCTTCATGATCGCGGATACGCTGATCGTGTTTGACCGGGTCCGTCACACGATCAAGGTCGTGGCCAATGCCCTCATCGAGGGGGATCCCGACCGGGCCTACGGGGATGCCGCGCGCCGGATTGAGCGGTTTTGTAGAGCCTTGGCCCAGCCGATGCACCAGTATCCGGTCAATGCATCGGCGGACCTGTCGGAGATCCCGCACCGATCGAACGTCGAGCGGTCTGTTTTCGAGGCGGCCGTACGGCGGGGAAAGGAGTATATTCGCGCGGGCGATATCATCCAGGTCGTGTTGTCCCAGCGTTTCGAAACGGAATACGAGGGGGATCCCCTGGACGTGTATCGTGCGCTTCGATCGATCAATCCATCCCCTTATATGTTTTGCCTTGAGTTCGAGGATTTACAGCTCGTCGGCGCATCGCCGGAGGTTCACGTGAAAAGCGAAAATGGATGGGTTGATATCCGGCCGATCGCTGGCACACGTCCCCGATCGAGCGACCCGGAGGAGGATGTTCGATTGGAGAGAGAGCTCCTTGCTGATCCGAAGGAACGGGCGGAGCATGTCATGCTCGTGGATCTCGCGAGAAACGACATTGGACGGGTTTGTCGCTTCGGGTCCGTGCACGTGCCCGAATTGATGTTCATCGAGCGCTACAGCCATGTGATGCACATTGTGACCGACGTCAACGGGCAACTGGATGATTCGAGGGACCCGTATGAGCTGATGCGGGCCACTTTCCCGGCAGGCACGGTCAGCGGAGCGCCGAAAATCCGGGCGATGGAGATCATCGCGGAGCTCGAGCCGCTGCGGCGGGGACCCTATTCGGGTGCCGTAAGCTACTTCGGGTTCACGGGAAACCTCGATTCGTGTATTGCCATTCGAACGGTTGCGCTGGCCGGCGGGAAGGCCTACGTGCAGGCGTGCGCGGGGATCGTCGCGGACTCCGACCCCGCCTACGAATACGAGGAAACACGCAACAAGGCGAGAGGCATGCTGAAGGCGTTGGAACTGTCAAAGGAAATCGCGGCGGCGAGAAATGGAGACGGGTTGCCATGATCCTGGTCATCGATAACTACGACTCATTCACCTATAACCTGGTGCAGTACCTCGGCGAACTGGGCGCAACGCTGCACGTGGTGCGAAACGACAAGACATCCCTCGACGAAATCCGTTCACTGGGCCCCGAGCGGATTCTTGTCAGTCCCGGCCCCTGTACGCCACGGGAAGCGGCCATCTCCTGCGATGTCATTCGCGAATTTGGTTCCCGGCTGCCCTTGCTGGGTGTCTGCCTCGGCCATCAGTGCATCGGCGAAGTGTATGGTGGAAAAATCGTCCGAGCCGATCGATTGATGCACGGGAAAACATCACCCATTCTTCACGAGGGCGCTGGCATTTTCCGGGATCTCCCGAATCCTTTCGAGGCGACCCGCTACCACTCGCTTATCGTCGAGCGTGAATCGCTGCCGCCGGAACTGGAGGTGACGGCGGAGACGAAGGGGAGGGAGATCATGGGGATCCGTCACAAGGAGCATCCTGTCCAGGGCGTTCAGTTTCACCCGGAATCGATTCTGACGGAGGCGGGAAGGAAGCTTCTTGCCAACTTCCTGAGGATGTAATTCGCTGCGATGCCACCCATGGAATTGTCTGAAATTCTGGAGCGTGTTGCGGCGGGTGAGATTTCGGCCGCCGGGGCGGAGCGTCTTCTCTCGGAGGATGGGATGATGGCGGAGGTGGCGGACGCATGCCTGGACCTTGACCGGGCACGCCGCTGCGGCCTGCCCGAAGTGATTTTTGGGGAGGGCAAAACCACTGAACAGGTCGTGAATATTGCGGGCGCCATGGTCGACGCGGGACAACCTTTGTTCATCTCGCGGGTCAACCGGGAACAGGCTGGTGCGTTGCGGGAGTCGCAACCCGATGCGATTCATCACAAGGCGGCGCGAATCGTTACCGTTGGGCGAAATTACACGGGGGAACCGGTTGGCGGCATTGCCGTGGGCAGCGCCGGGACTTCCGATCTCCCTGTAGCGGAGGAAGCCGCAGTCACCGCAGAATGGATGGGCGCGAAGGTCGATCGGGTCGTCGATGTCGGTGTTGCAGGATTGCATCGGTTGCTTCGAAAGCTTGACACGTTGCGTTGTGCGCGCGTGTTGATCGTCGTTGCGGGTATGGAAGGTGCGCTGCCGTCGGTGGTGGGGGGGCTGTTGCCTCAGCCGATTATTGCGGTGCCCACCAGCGTCGGCTACGGAACCAACCTGGAAGGTGTCACGACGCTCCTCGCGATGATGACGTCGTGTGCCGCCGGTATATCCGTGGTGAACATTGACAATGGATTTGGAGCCGGTGTCGCCGCGGCCTCGATCAATCGCCTCGGCGGATAGAGGCTGGAACGTGCATAAACACCGACGAAGTGATTTGTTGTCGAAGCCACGTAGAAATTTGGCGGCCGATCGATTGGCATGGTCAATAACGAGCTGGTCGAAGGCGGGAGGGATTCCCGGGGGGGTGGTTTGATTGCTGCCCGTCGGTCCCTGCAGGGTGTATTGGCCGCCAGAGCTGGATTTCAGAGCCTCTAACCGGGAAAGATTTTGTGCACGAGCGGAGAGATTGCCTGTGCCAGGAATTTTGTCCTTCACATTGAAGGACAATTGGGCGATCAAAAGCGCCGATTCATGCGTATTCTGTATTTCCAGGCAATTGGAGGCGCCAGCGGTGACATGATCCTCGGGGCGTTGTCGGATGTCGGGGCCGACCTCGCGGCTGTTGAGGCCGATCTCAGGTCCCTTGGAACGGAATCGATTGGTTTTTTGGTTGAGCCATGCAAGCAGCACGGCCTGTGTGGCACCCGCGTATCCGTGAACGTCGCAAAAGGCGTTGCCGGGGCAAGACGCCTTTCCGATGTTCGGGCGATTGTGGAAGGAAGCGGATATCTGGAGGATGTGAAGGGCGAAATCCTGGGGATTTTCGACCGGATTGCCGCTGCGGAAGCCGGGGTGCACGGGACGGACAAGGAGTCCGTTCACTTTCATGAGGTTGGCGCCCTGGATTCAATTGCCGACATCGTGGGCGCCTGCCTTGCCCGCCGTCAACTCGGAGTGGACGCGGTTCGCGTGGCGCCGTTGCCGCTCGGGCAGGGCACCGTCGAGTTTTCTCATGGCACGTATCCGACGCCGGCGCCGGCTACGGCACGGCTGTTAAGGGATTTCCCCGTGTTCATCACCGATGTGCCCAAGGAACTCGTCACCCCGACCGGCGCAGCCCTGCTTTCCTCGTGGCACAGCATCGACCGTGAACCGGGTACGGTTCGGATTCTTGAAGACGGCTATGGATTCGGGTCGCGGGAACTGAAGGATCGGCCCAATGCTCTGCGCGCCATGATCCTTGAGTCGGGCACGGGGGGGGAGTCGGCTGAGTGCCTGGTTCTCGAGTGCCAGGTGGATGACACCCAGCCGGAGTGTATTGGGCAGTTCGTCGTGGGGGCGCGTGAAGAGGGGGCTCTCGATGTGTTCACCACGGCGGTGCTAATGAAGAAACAGCGGCCTGGGACTCTCATCACCGTTTTGTGCGATCCCGCTCTACGAGAACGGCTGTTGGACCGGCTGTTTCGGGAGACGACGACGTTCGGCGTCCGCGAATCGCTCACCAGCCGAACCGTTCTCCGGCGGCGCTTCGAAACCGTTGAGACCGTGTTCGGCCCGGTACGCATCAAGGTTGGCTCCTGGAAGGGCGAGCCCGTTTCCCGCTCCCCGGAGTTCGAGGACTGTATTCAACTGGCCGCGCAAAGTGATGTGTCGGTTCGAAGCGTTTTCGAGGCTGCCATGCAGACTGGGGCGAGTGGAGGGAATGCGGAAGGTTGAAGTCGTAACGACAAACGGATTTCATAAACTCATGACGGCAGGCTGCGTGGGAGTAAAAAATGCCCTTTATCAATATAGATGACTACGATCCAATTGAGTTGACGCCGGGGGCGAAGGCGCGGACCCCGTTCGGGGAGAACGTCATGTTGTCCTACCTTGAGTTGGACGAGGGTTCTACCATTCCCACTCATGCGCATCCTCATGAGCAGGCGGGCATGCTGCTGCAAGGGAATCTGGAGCTGACCATCGGCGACGAGACGCGCCTGTGCAAACCCGGGGAGATGTACATCATCCCGCCCGACACGCCGCACACTGCGAAGCCGGTGGGGGGGCCGGCCACTCTGCTTGATGTGTTCAGTCCCGTGCGGGAAGATTACGTGGCCCTTTTCAACAAGTTTTTCGGGTAGTCTGCGAGGATTATTTGACCGAGCCACGCCATCCCAGCTTGTGGCGGAGCACCGTGAAGTAGTTGTAGCCCGGAAGGTGGAGGAATCGCACGTTCCGGGGGCTCCGTTCGATCTCGATGAGGTCCGATCGCCGCACCCTGCACGATTCCTGGCCATCCACGGCCAGGATCAACTCCTTCGGCGTGTCGGTCACTTGGATTCCGATCACGCTGTCGTCTGGAAGCACCAGGGGGCGCGTACTCAGGGTGTGCGGACAAATGACGTTGAGCACGAAGACCGGGGATTCCGGATAAACGATCGGCCCTCCGGCCGACAGCTGGTGGCCTGTGCTGCCGGTGGGAGTGGAGACGATGATGCCGTCGCATAGATAGGCCGTGACCTTGTCCCTGTTGACCATGACGGTGAAGGTGACCACCCGTGACGACTCTCCCCACCCGACGACCATGTCATTGAGGGACCGGTACGTCTCCTCCAGGACGGTTCCATTTCGATAGAGGCGGCATACGGCCGTGGAGCGGGTGGACATGGTGTACGTGCCCTCCGCGATGACTTCCAGGGCCCGCACGGCGTCTTCCTCCGGGACACTGGACATGAATCCGAGACTTCCCAGGTTGACCCCAAGCATCGGCACGTCATTTTCACCCATCGATCGAACTGAACTCAACATGGTGCCGTCTCCCCCGAAGACGATGAGGACCTCAATGGCCTCAGGCAGGGTGTCCGGATCCAGGTGTGCCGCCTCCGGCAAGAACTCGCAGGTCTCTCCCGCGGTGATCAGCTCGAGACCCAGTTCCGCGGCACGTTTCGATACAACCTGCAGCACGTGGCGGGCGTCTGGTTTGCTGCAATTCGCAAGTATGCCGATACGCTTCACGGTTTCTTCCACCACGCCAGGAATTCGATGTTCCCGGCCGGGCCGGTTATCGGAGATCGAACGATCCCCTTCCACTGCAAGGCC
>CAZTAB010000525.1:0-1549 GCA_964611475.1 uncultured Verrucomicrobiota bacterium
GAGAAGTCACAGGTTCTGGTTCCCATTGTGGTTGAGCAAACGGGACGGGGGGAACGGTCGTTCGACATTTACTCGCGCCTGCTCAAGGAGCGGATCATTTTTTTGGGGACGGCCATTACGGACGACGTAAGCAACCTGATCATCGCCCAGATGTTGTTTCTTCAACACGAGGATGCAAAAAAGGATATCAGCCTGTATTTGAATTCCCCGGGCGGCTCGGTGACGGCAGGGCTGGCGATTTACGACACCATGCAATTTGTGAAATGTGATGTGACCACCTATTGCGTGGGCCAAGCTGCGAGCATGGGTGCACTGCTGCTGGCTGCTGGTGCTCCGGGAAAGCGTTATGCATTGCCAAATGCGCGGATCATGATCCATCAACCGTGGGGGGGCGTACAGGGACAGGCATCGGACATCGAGATCCAGGCCCAGGAGATTCTCCGTCTTAAGGAGCGGCTCAACGGAATTCTAGCAAAACACACCGGCAGGAAGCTTGAGGAGGTCGAATCAGACACGGACCGGGACAAGTTTCTTTCTGCGGATGACGCGAGGACGTATGGCCTGGTGGATTCCGTGGTCGAGGATACCCCGAAGGGCTCCGCAGTGGATACGAAGTAATGACTAGCCGCACAGAGCCTCCCAAATGTTCGTTTTGCGGAAAATCGCAGAATGATGTCGAGCGCTTGATCGCCGGCCCTGGTGTGCAGATCTGCGATCAGTGCGTGGAACTCTGCACCTCGCTGATTCAGCGGGAGGTGGCGAAGGGGGATCGTCGCAAGACGGGGGATCTCAAGCTACTCAAGCCGCACGAAATCAAGGCGAAACTTGACGAGTACGTGATTGGGCAGGAACAGTCGAAGAAAGTCCTGTCGGTTGCCGTTCACAACCACTACAAGCGCATCACGGACCAGTCGTCCGACGGGATCCGCAATGGGCCGCATGCGGACGTGGAGTTGGAAAAGAGCAACATCTTGCTGATCGGCCCGACGGGAAGCGGCAAGACGCTGCTGGCCAAAACATTGGCCCGGATTTTGGATGTGCCGTTTTCGATTGCGGATGCAACGACCCTGACTGAGGCGGGCTACGTGGGCGATGACGTCGAGAACATATTGCTTCGGCTTCTCCAGTCTGCGGATTACAACGTGGAGCGGGCGCAGCGCGGAATCGTCTATATTGACGAAGTAGACAAAATTTCGCGCAAGTCGGATAATCCTTCCATCACTCGCGACGTCTCGGGTGAGGGCGTGCAGCAGGCGCTATTAAAAATCATGGAAGGTACCGTTGCCAGTGTGCCGCCCCAGGGTGGGCGCAAGCATCCACAGCAGGAATTCCTACAAGTGGACACCACCAATATTTTGTTCGTTTGCGGAGGTGCTTTTTCGGGGCTTCAGAAAATCATCTCGGCACGCGGGCGCGGCTCGTCCATTGGGTTTGGTGCCGATGTGCACGGGCCCGACGAACGCCTTACCGGCGAGGTGTTGCGGGATGTAGAACCGGAGGACCTGCTGAAATTCGGACTTATCCCAGAATTTGTCGGGCGCCTTCCGGT
>CAZTAB010000526.1:0-5366 GCA_964611475.1 uncultured Verrucomicrobiota bacterium
GACCAGTCCAGAGAGGCCAGAAACAAGCCGCGGGTCCGATCACTTCGCTCGTGCCGGACGTCCAGAGTATCTCGGGAGCAACTGCTGATGTACCAGCTTTCTCCGGACTGAAATATCTCCGCGGCATGGGCAACGGAGAACCACCGATCTTCTTTGTCGCTGAACCGGAATGGATCATCTGACATGACCAGACGCGTTTCCTCGCGGTGCTTGTAGAAGAGATGGTAGATGCCATTCCTTTCTACAACGCACGGCGATTCCATGGACGTTGTGGAGTGCCCTGAGGCAAATCCACGGACCAGGACCGGCCCGGCGTCCTGCCACGAGCCGAGATCGTCCGATACGGCAGCAACAATCGCGACGACTTGTCCACATGTGTCCTTGAGCCACGTGACGAAGTAGAGAATGAACCCGAATTCGGGATGTCGCAAGATGTGAGGGTCACGGCAACAGCCCCACAGAACAGGATTCTGCCCATACTCGGCCCAGTGCCGCGAAGGGCGAAAGATCGGATTGTACGGGTGCTTCTGCCAGCGGTGCAAATCGGGTGATCGCGCCAGACACATGGACTCGCGTCTGACGTCCTGATTCACCCCAGCGTAGAACAGGAAATACCCACCATCGTGTTCGCATACGAACGGCGCAAATACGTGGTGTCGTTCATGCACCAGACAGGGATCGGCAGGCAGCGTATCGTCATGGCCAGTCCATTCGCTAAGATCGCGGCTTGTTGCGTGGCCAAACGAGACCTCCGAACCGGCGTCGTAACATCCTTTTCCCACTGGGCCGACGATGTGGAACAGGTGCAGCGTGTGGTCGTCGGCCTCCACAAAACAGTGGTCATTGACATAGCGTCCAGGCACAGAGTAGACGGAGCAAAAACACTCGGCCTGTCGCTGCTGTTCTTCATTCGCCGGCATTCGTCTGCTCCTCTCCGTCATCCAGTGCTGGCCAACGGCAAGGCTCTCCGGCGCGCCAAAGCGCGTCCGAGAGCAGCATCTTGTTCGGCAATTCCTGCGTTTTCTCGGTGCTCCGCAAGGTCAATTCGCCCGAACACTACGCCGAGAACTTTGTCGTCAACTACTCCGATCCTAACTGGTCCCGAGAACTTTGTCGCGAACTACTTCGATGTGGTTCTCGACAAAGTTCTCGAGGTAGTTATCCGACGTGGTTCTCGACGAAGTTCTCGTTTCAGTTGGTATTCTTCCCCGGCCGAACAAGTTATTGAACAATCCAAACGGTGCGTTCAGGTACTGCATAACAGGACCGTTTCTTCTTGTTATCCACCCGAATAACGAGACCCCGGGCGCCTGTTATCCAGATCATTGATCTATTCACCATCGCGTCGTTGCGGGCCCCCATATCAATTCTGAGAATACACTCTCGGCACGCTCCCCGCGAGCCGAATCGCCTGGGAAAAGACCCTCGGCCAAGCCTTACTCCACCCGGTTTTGTCAAGTTGGCTTTCCCTCGCGTTCAAAGCAGAAAAACTCACCCGCTTGTCTCACACGATCTGTTTTCAGAAATTGGCCTCTTCATATCCTGTGAGCGCCTGACCGTCAATTCCTGATGCAACTACCAGCCCCCCGCGCCTATTAACACCTCGCCCTGGCTGAGGCCTCACGTGTGGAGAAACAAAAGTCGGAGCTCAGTATTCTGAAGAAAGCTCGGCGACAGTTCTGAAATACTTGAGCTGGGTTCTCTCGCTGACGGTCTCGCCGGAGGCGGAATGCACTCGGCTCCTGGTGAGGTGAGCTTCTCGCGCGGCGGAGTGCTGCTTAAAGGAGACTGGCACTCGTGCATGAAACCTGCGCGGACTAGATAGAGTGTCTAGCCTTGAGATTATGCTTTGGCGGAAAAATTCTTGCTCCTCTTCAATCATAGCGCGCCAATACTGTCGCGGTGTGACACTCCCCCGTTGTGCCAAACTATCGCGTTGCCCGGACACCGTCTCGCCCCCAACTCGCCCCCAAGGAATTGCCACACATATTTTCCCGACGGCTGACTCGACCTCATGTTTACTAACGCACGTTACCACAGGTGGAGGTTTCAATCGTCGCCAAAGGTCCTTGAGTAACATTGAGCTGATTTGGTCGATGTAAAGGGCTCAGCCGCAGAGTAATGCTGATTTTAGAGAATGGCTCATGCCAGTTACGGCCTGGAGACGTTTAAACAGACATGTGCTCGCCGGCATGCTCAGAAGCCTGGATTCTGTACCAACATGACGATGCCAAGGGCCAGATCCTCAAAGCGGCGGCAAATCATGAGGGACACGATCTCCCATTCACGAGGATGACTCGCTGTGAGAGCGAATCACACCGAACATCTGGAAGTACAGAGTAAGAAAATGAGCAGCGGAGTTTGAGAGCAGCGTGAAATCGTGCCTCTCCCTCGCAGAATGCGCACGGACGTCCCGCGACGGTCTCGGCGCGAAAGGTCAAATGGAAATTGTCAGTTCCTATTGTGCAATTCCTATGTGGCTACTATCTTCAACGGTACGTTTGATGTGAGCGGAAGAAACCTAAGGTCTGTTCCAAGGTACTCGGGGCTTGCTGCTGCGGCGTCTGCCATTGCGGTTATGCTCATGTCATGGAGTATCTTGCCTGATCCGGCAATCGCGCAGGTGAAGATGGCCGACTCGGAGATCGCAAGGGCCATGGGACCGCCTTACTACTCCGGTGCGATCCTGCCGACCCCCAGGGACGCTGAATATTACGATGAAGCCGTCGACCTGGCGAATGGCCATGAAAGGCTCGTTTCAGGCAAGCCCGAGATCCGGTATTCCGGGAAGGCGCGCGACATCATGATGCGCCTGTACAACAACAGACTCGAGAATTACACCAATCAATTTCCCGGCACATGGCGGGAACCAGACAGCGATGAACGACTGCCGATCCTTTTTGCCCTGATATCGGATCCGGACGGCGAGGAGTTGTTCCGCCGGCACAGGTACCGGAGGCATGCACGTACGCTGAAACCGCAAGGGTACCTGCTCAAGACGGACCGGAATTCCATTGTCTGTGTCGGTCATGATGCTGCGGGACTGGTGAACGGAATGGCCTCCTTGATACAGCTGATGCACATCCGGGAAGGGAAATTAGTCGTTCGCAAAGCGACGATGCTGGACTGGCCCGCGTACCGGGCACGGCTGGCCAATGATTACTTCCTGCCAAGTGAAGCCGTTCTTGACTGGATGATGCTCTACAAACTCAATGGCATGGATTGCGGGTATGCCGACCTGTTCGACTGGCGCGGACTGTCTTCGAAGCTGAAGAAACAACTCGAGGTCGTCAGGAGCTACGCGGAGGACCCGCGGATCTTGAGATTCATCCCGGAGATCCACATCGGTGGCTTGCGGGCTTTCCCCCGCTTGGACTGCGGCAGCCAGGAGGACATCGATAAGCTCTTGAAGACGGTGGAGGATATTCTCGAGTAGTCAGGCGCGAATGATATCAGCTTATTGATGGATGACGTGCCCGATGAGCTGGTGATGCCTCAGGAGATGTCAAAATTCGAACGTCTCGGCCAGGCCCACGGTTTCGCTCTGGAGCAGGTTTATGCGCACATGCAGAAGATCCGTCCGGGGTCAAAGCTGCTTTTCTGTCCGCCGTACTACCAGGGCAGGCTGCACAAGCACTGGAAAAAGCCCGAAGCTTTCGCGTACATGATAGACTCTCAGTCCTGGAACAAGAACATCATCATGATCTGGAACGGCCCCCACACCGGGCACCCCGTCATGGTACCGAAAGACATCGAGCATTACCGGCAGCTGGTGGGGCCGGACCGCCCGCTGGTGTACTGGGATAACACCGGATGGGAAGGATGGTCGAGTCACCCGCTCATCTATTTTCATTACGAAGTCCCGAAGGATTTCGCCTCGGATTGTGACGGCGGCCTGGTCTTTATCAAGGGCTACGTGTGCAGCCCCATTCACGGTGTTCCCGGGTACAGGATCCTCTACGGAACGGCGGTCGATCACTACTGGAACCCGGAGGCGTTCGATCACGAGTATTCAAGGCGGCAGGCAGTGGCTCAGTTCATGGGCCCGGAGGCGGTGCCCGCAGGCGAAGAGTTCTTCCGGTGGCGGCTTCAACTGCATGATGCCGCGGACCGTACACAGTTCAAGCAGCATGTGGACCTTTCCCGTTTCGAAGAAATACTGGAGAACCTGGAAGAGGTCTCCTGGGACGACGGGATCATGGAATGGTGCCGGAAATGGTTCCATGATGCGGTTTCCGTTCAAAACAAGGGAAACTGAGGATACCATGTCACATCAGTATTGCTGGTGCCGCGATGACGATAAGGTCTTGAGACCGGGACATGATGCAACGCCGGCAGGAAAGCGACATCATGGCTGAACCCACGCCGCCCCGTCCCTGCCTCCGGCGCGCCGTCCGGCGGGACTACGTCGGGGCGGGCTTCGTTGTCCGCTCCAAATGTGGCTTGCCTGCCAGAGCGTAGTCCGTCGCGAAGGGGAGAACGAAGCCTGGTGGCGGAGGCGGTACTCAAACCCGCGACACATGGCTGCGCTCAATTGTAATGAACGGGGGCTTACATACTGTGAGGCGCTCAATAATCAGGTCACGCCGTGATCGGCAGGGAGGGCTTTGCTGGGAAGGCAGCTGCTTTCCACGGGGCCGGCAGAACCCCGGGGGCGTTGCCCGAGCGCAGCCGACGATCCCGTCCCATCTCCCTTTCCCCGCCCGCCAGCTCCACCCGCGTCTACCGTCAACGCGCCACGCGCCCGCCGTGGTCAACGTAATAATAAGTCCGTCCACCGCAAGACAAGAGGTCTGACAATCGCATATGGGCCATGCCGATTGTTCCGTCCATCAATCACGTTGCGCCAACGACGACCTCCGCGCTGGCCGTATGGCCGCTGATGAGCTCTTGAGCCTCGACGCGCCATGTTCCGGGAACCCCGAAAACTTGCACGTAGCGCTCCTGCAGACGGCCGAGACGTTTGATCAGCACATCGTAGCTGCGTACATGCCCGCGCTCCACCGAGCCGGCCAGGCGCTTGAGGCTCTCGTAGAGCGTGTAATAAATATGCTCCTTGTCGTCCTTGAATCGCTTGTTTGGTTTCAGGAACATGCAGGCAGTATCGCACGGCACCGCAACCGGAGTCGAAATCGAGGTGCTTCCGGTGCAGATGAACCCGCCAGAAACTCCAGCATGCGGACAGGAGTTCATTGGAATTCTCCACCAACTCCGTCTTTTCATCGGCGCGAGTGTGCTATGCCAACTCGAATCCCGGGTCCATCTCCGGAACCATTCTCGCCCCCAACTCGCCCCCAAGGAAGTTTGCCGGCCCCTACGCCCGAAATCTTGCAGAGACGCAGCCTGTCATGAGCGAGAGGGTTAGG
>CAZTAB010000527.1:0-1954 GCA_964611475.1 uncultured Verrucomicrobiota bacterium
GACCTGCGACTTGGCCAGGCTTTCTCCGCTCTCCGAAAGAAGCCGCAAAAGCTCCGTCATGATCCAATTAGAAACCGCCTTGTAGTTCGAGCAGAGGGCGGCTGCCGCTTCGAAAAAGTCGGAGACCGCCCTCTCAGCCACCAGCACGCCCGCGTCATACTCCGGCAACCCGTACGTCTCCACGAACCGTGCCCTCCTCGCAGCCGGCATCTCCGGCAGCATGGCCCGGATCTCCCCCACCAAGGCTTCGTTCAGCCGGACGGGAACAAGGTCCGGCTCGGGAAAATACCGGTAATCGTGCGCGTGTTCCTTGGTGCGCATGGAAAGAGTAACTCCCGCGCCGTCATCCCAGCGGCGCGTCTCCTGCACAACCTGCTCGCCACGCCGGGTGTCAAGAACCTGCCGCCTGATCTCGTACGATAGTGCCCGATGAACCCCCTTGAAGGTATTCATGTTCTTGATCTCGGCCTTGGTCCCCAGCACCCCGCTGCCCGACGGACGGATGCTGCAGTTGACGTCACAGCGGATATTGCCCTCTTCGAGGTTGCAATCGCTGATCTCCCCGTAACCCAGCATTTCCTTGAGCGCCAGCAGGAATGCCATGGCCTCGTCAGCAGACGAAAGGTCCGGCTCGGTGACAATCTCCATCAGCGGAGTCCCCGCGCGATTGAAATCGATGACGCTTCGGCCCGGCAAGTGGGTGTTCTTCGCCACATCTTCCTCCAGATGGATCCGTACCAGGTTGATCCTCTTGCCACCACCCTCGGTTTCGATGCCCAGACCACCACCCGAGCACAAGGGGAGATCGTACTGGGAAATCTGATAATTCTTGGGCATGTCAGGGTAAAAATAGTTTTTCCGGTCCCACTTGCTGTAGTGGTTGATATCGCACCCCAGCAGCAGCCCCGTCTTGACCGTAAGCTCTACTGCCCGGGCATTGAGCACCGGAAGCGCTCCCGGATATCCAAGGCACACCGGGCAAATATCCGTGTTCGGCGGGCTTCCGTACCGGTTCGGACACCCGCACCAGATCTTGGTCGCGGTCTTGAGCTGGACATGCACCTCGAGACCAATGGCGGCTTCGTATGTGGGGGATTCGCTCACGCCCTCCCCCCGCCGCTTTGCTCATACGCATGCGCCACCCTCAATATAGCCTCCTCTCCGAAATCCGGTCCAAGGACCTGAAATCCAACCGGCAACCCTTTGCTCGTTTGCCCGCAGGGCACGGAGATTCCAGGAATTCCGGCCAGGTTTGCAGGGACGGTAAGAATATCGCCGAGATACATCTGCAATGGATCGTTCACCTTTTCCCCGATCCGGAATGCTGCGCTCGGGGCGACCGGGGCTACGATCGCATCGCATTGCTTGAATGCATTTTCAAAATCCTGCCGCAGGAGTGTCCTGACCTTCTGGGCCCGCAGATAGTACGCGTCGTAGTACCCGCTGCTCAGCACGTACGTCCCCAGGATGATACGGCGTTTCACCTCGTTCCCGAAGCCGGCGAGACGGGTTTTTCCGTACAGATCGACCGGATCTTCCCCTGGCTCCCTCGCGCCGTAGCGAACCCCGTCGATACGGGCCAGGTTCGACGAGGCCTCGGCAGTCGCCACGATGTAGTACACCGCAATCGAATACTCCGTGTGCTGCAGGGACACATTCACAATCTCAGCACCCAGTTCCCCGCACACCACAATCGCATCCTGCACCGCCCTTGCGACGCCCGGGTCCATTCCGTCCACGAAATATTCCTTGGGCATTCCCAGGCGCATCCCACGAAGCCCGTCGTCTCCCCGCCGGGAATACATCGGGACCTCCCGATTAATCGAGGTACTGTCCATCGGGTCGTGGCCCGCAAGATGCTCGAGGAGGATGCCCGCGTCTTCGACATCACTCGTCCGCGGGCCGAATTGGACCAGCGAGGATGCAAAGGCAACGCGCCCATATCGAGAAACCC
>CAZTAB010000528.1:0-3299 GCA_964611475.1 uncultured Verrucomicrobiota bacterium
GCGAATGATCTTCGCCAGACAACGCAGGTCATGCAGGAACAGGGGGCCCGTTCGCAGGTCCTGATCGACCGGCTGAAGGGTTTTTTTGCCAAGTCAGCTGATCTGCCCAGCGATCTCGGAGGATTCCTCGACGGGCTTTGCGGCCTCGTATTGGAAATGTATGACGCCCTGATCGTCTACGTACACATTCATAAGTCCGACTTGATTGTCTATTGCGTACGGGGTGGGGAGGAACTGACGGAGTCTGCCGAGAAGGGCTGCCCGGCGGGCCTTCCAACGCGGATGTGCTCCTATGTTGTGGAAACCGAGGCGCCCTATGTGTCGTGCAAAATTCCCAGGGAGCCGAAGTTTGTTGGAGATCCGCTTGCCGCGGAGCTGGGGCTTCACACGTACATTGGCGCTCCGCTTAGGGATTCCCGCGGCAGTATTCACGGTACGATTGCCGTTCTGGACCGGGCCGTTCGTCCCGCCGATCCCCTAGATATCGAATTGATCACAGTCGCGTCCATGCAGGCCGCGTCAAGGCTCCGGGCGGAAGAGCAGGATGTTGCCCGCCAGGAACTTGAAAATCACCTTCGGCAGGCGCAGAAAATGGAGGCCTTGGGGTTGCTGGCCGGCGGCGTTGCGCACGACTTCAACAACATCCTGAGCGGTATCCTGGGATTCAGTTCCTACCTGTTGAACAAGGTTGACTCGGACTCCGAGCTGGCTCGGGACATCGGCCTGATCGAGAAGTCGGCCGAGCGTGCGTCCGACCTGACGCGGCAGCTCCTGGCTTTCGCGCGGCGAAAGCATTTCCCGAAGAAACCCGTGTCGATAAATCAGGTCGTGGAGGAGACCCTCTCGATCCTGAAGCGCACCCTCGACAAGAATATTGAAATCCGTACGCAGTTGGTCGACGGGTTGCCTGATGTATTGGGGGACGCAGGTCAGCTTGGACAGGTCATCATGAACCTGTGCCTGAATGCAGCAGAGGCGATGGCGGCCAAGGGAGGCACCCTTTCGGTCCGGAGCGAGATTCCATCACCCGACGAGCGTGACATGGCCCTGCTCAAGAACCGAAAGGACGCCGCGCAAGAATACGTACGGGTCGTCATTTCGGATACCGGGCTTGGAATGAGCTCTGAAGTGAAGAATCACATTTTCAATCCGTTCTATACCACGAAGGCAACAAAGGGCGGCTCTGGACTGGGATTGTCCATCGTGTACGGAATCATCACTAACCATGGCGGGGACATTACGGTGCAAAGCCAGTTGGCCCGCGGTTCGGCGTTTCATGTCTATTTCCCGATCTTCTCGGGCGACTACGAAGACAAGCCCACCTGGAGGCCCGAGCAGTTGACCGGCGATGAAACCATTTTCGTTGTGGATGACGAGATGGTTGTTCGGCAGATGGTTACCCAGGTGCTGAAATCCAACGGCTACCGGGTCGTGACCGCCGCGTCCGGTGAGGAAGCGGTGCAGATGTACGAGCGCTTGGCGGGGTCGGTCGATCTCGTCCTGCTCGACATGGTAATGCCTGGCCTGAACGGCGAGGAGACGTTTGAGTTGCTTCGGGCCAGCGATCCGGATTTGCCGGTCCTTCTCACCAGCGGCTTTGTTCAGGAGGACGTGACCGACCGGCTCCTGCGAAAAGGGGCGATTGGGCTGGTGTACAAGCCCTACAAGAGTGAAACGCTCCTTGGGCATCTTCGGGAAGCCCTGGATGCGGTGAAGAAGTAGGAGGTCAGACACGCGTGTGACGGACGAGGGGCTTCGGGTGCCATGGTTTTGTTCCATCCACTGCGCATTTCATGGTATGTAAGCGGGGTGAGAATCCGCCTAGCTTGTTTGGTTGTTATCTTTTCGGCCGCGAATTGCATGCCGGCGACCGGAGTGACTCTGTTCACGGACAGATCTCAGTTTTTCCAGCAGAACACCCGTCTAGCCAAAGAGGATTATTCCGAGCCGGGAAAATCAATAGCTTTTCCGGGGCCCCTCGACGCTTTCACTGACAATACCGAGGTTGATCCGGGTCACATCATCCGGGGTCTGACGGTTGACACCATTCCCGCGTTCGTGAACAACCTGTTTCTCGGTGCGTCACCGGTGGGCGGGCGGCACGCCAACACGATCGGAAACAACAACCAGTTTTCCACTCTGCAATTCGAGTTCGCCGTCCTGAATGCCACGGCGGTGGGGGTGGATGTTTACGGATTTGGCGGGACCACCAATATCCATGTCGACATCTTCAGTCCGACTGGCCAAATTGGCTCCGCAACCATGGGCATGTCCTCCCCGTCGAGCCCGGGATTCCTGGGCGTCCAGGTGGAACGAAACACGATTTCCAGACTTGAATTTAGCCGCAATGCATTTGATTCATTCGTCAACGTCTACGAATTTCACGCGGGTCCGTCCGGGATCATCGGGGAGTCGGGCTCCATCATGACACAAGTGTCCCGGAACTCCTCGCCGGATACCGTGCTGGTGCGATGGACAAGCGAAAACGGGGTGAGGTATGCGCTGGATCGAGCGACTGCCAAAACCGGGAATTCTTACGTGGAGTTTATGAATAGGGTGTTCGCCACACCTCCTCAAAATGAGTTGATGGTGGATGTGAAAAACATTCCTTTCGCAAATTTCCGTGTACGTGCAATGGCGGATCCATAAGTGGACCAAGCAGGAGGATTTCTTGGCGCGCATCTCGTTCGCTTCGTGAGCATTGTTCCTTGCCCCGCCCGGATGGTCTGCCACGTTTTGCTTTCCCAACAGGAACGACCTGGGCGGGTCTGCTACTGCCATTCAAGCCGGAGCCGGAAGTGAAGTGTGTCCCGGAGCAGGTCCTGTTGTGTTAATCCGTGGATGTCGGTATGGGTTTTGCCGCCGGGCATCGAGAAAAGAACCGGGTACTCCGCATCATGCCATGTCAAAGGGTCCATCAATCCGACTGATTTTTCCAGGTGTAATGTCACGCCGGATGCTTTTGCGCTTCGTCGCAGACTCAGGATCCCGTTCGCGAGATCCATCCGAAGGGGCGGGCTCCAATCTGGCAGCATCGGATTTTTTGCCAGGGCGTATTCCATGATGTTCTCGGCGCCGTCCTGATCCGGATCAGCCTGGTCGCCACGGGTCTGCGGGTCGAGGGATTCGGCAAGGGACATGTACTCGTGACGCCATAGATCGAACGGTCTGAGATCGCGAGGGCCTTCAAGCTGCTCCAGGAACGCGATGAGCTGTTGCACCTGTCGCTGCGTCAGGTCGCTGAGGCCGCTCTGGACATGATTGGTGTCCGACCCCACGAGGATGTCGGCTAGAGTGGC
>CAZTAB010000529.1:0-1889 GCA_964611475.1 uncultured Verrucomicrobiota bacterium
GCCTCCGTCCCAGCTGTACCCGGCGTCAAACAGGGGATAGCGATGGGACTGAAAAATGCCCGTCCCGCGGGAAAGGTATTGGCGTCCGCAGTCATTCACATGGTCCCCGCAAAACACGACGTTCATGGACCCGCTTTTCCAACTGCGGCGGGGATAACTGACCGCTTTCCCGCCCTGGTTGTCGATCACTTCCAGGACGAGGTTCTGCTGCACCACGGACGGAAGTTGAAGAATCTGGCGATAGCTTGTGACGCCCCCGGGAAGAATCCGCCGAATGAGGCGGTTGCCGTTCCACACCTTGATCTCCTGCAGACCGGCGGGGGCGGAAACGTCCAGGTCCGCCGCCATCATCTCCAGGTTTACGACGAACGGCTCTGACCCGTAGACGATGGCGCGATCGGTCCTTGTCCACGCGTGGATCATTGGGCCGTCCGATGCATACAGCCGGGGCGCGTCGTACTGGCTGTTCCAGCGCAACGTTTCGGCGGGCAACGCACCCAGCGACGACGCTCTCGCGTGCGTCAGCGAATTTCCCGACTGTACTTCCGCAATCAATTCCGCGGGCGAGCCGACGAGATTGACGGAGACCGGGGCCTGGGTGAGCGTCCCCTCGGCGGAGTCGATGAACGCCTGGGTTTGGTCTTCCACCAGCGTTCCGTTTTCGTAGAACCGGATGGCCTGGGCCGAACAGAGTTTCAGATCCGGCATCTGCATCGCCCGCGGGTCGTCGAAATTGTAGTAGCCGACCATCTGGCCATCGTATCGGTCATGATCGGAGAGAATCCAGTCGAGTACCGCGTCGTTAACGCCCCAGTCTCCGTTCTCCTCCTGAAACTGAATATTCAGCAGGGTCTCCCCGGGCCCGGTCAGGACGAGTGGGGTGGGCCAGGGCAGATTGTGCCCGGCAAAGAACAGGTGATTTCCAATATTTGAATCCATGGTGTAGCCGGGAATCATCAGGACCGAATTGTCCGAATGCTGCAGGCACTCCGTTCCGAGGCTGGTGAGCTCCGCCTGCGTCAACTGCGGGAACGACTCCATGAAAATCACAAAATCCAGGCCCACCTGCTTGGCTGCGTTCGCATAGTCAAGGACCGAGCCAGCGCCCCCGGTGCGCGTGGTCCGGGCGCCGATAAGCCCGACGAATCCCTGTCCGCCGGCACTGGGCTGACTCATGTCCAGCGCCGCGTTGGGCCACGGGGTGGCGGGAAATTCGGCCTGGACGGACGGGTCGTTGTTCGGCGGCTCGAGCCGCGCGAGGTTTGCCTGGTACCCACCCACGTTTCCACTGGCCAGGCTCGGCTCCGCCAGCCAGTGCAGCGCATTGATCGTGATGGCTTCCAAGTCGGAGGGAATGCTGTTGATGCCCCGGCTCAGGCACCGCCGGTTGTAAAGCCACTGCGTGCCCTGCCCGATGGTGAAGACGGGCCACTGGGAGCACAGGACGATCCGGCCGTTCCCGTACTGCCGCAGGGCCATCAGTTCCGGCTCCGCTACGCCGCCCGGACGGATCAGGGGATCCGGGGGCAGCGGCATCGGCGGAACCTGGTCGTCCAGGGGATCCGTCACAGAAGTAGCCGATCCCTTGATGACGACCTGCCAATTCGCGTCCACCGAAATGGGACCGGTCCACGACGAGTTGTCCGCGCCGGCAAGGCCATAGGGCAGCCAGACTTTTTCTGTCCCGCTGCTGATCGGGGACGGCAGGACCTGGTCCACCAGGCACATCGCCTCCTGGTTATTGCGCATGCGGGGGAACGGCTTGATTTTCGCAGGATCCGTTTCGATGTACCACTCTAGGGGCAGCCGCGCGCTCCAGGGCTCGATCAGCGGACGGACATGTTCATCTCCGTTATTTGTATGAACCATCATGAATACCCAGCCCACCG
>CAZTAB010000530.1:0-3661 GCA_964611475.1 uncultured Verrucomicrobiota bacterium
GCGAGGTTTATCGCGTTGAATCAGGATCCGGGGAATGAACGGAGTCGGCGACTGCGGAAAATTGGAAAGGGTTCTGGTCATGCGGGGTGGGGCACATCGAGACCGTGCGGGGGGGGTGAGAATGCAGAAGAAATTATCACAACCCGGGACGACGATCAATGGGAGTCAGCGAATCCCGGTGCTTCTCGACGGTTGGAATCGATCCCCGGACGCCTGCAACTCGCATTGGAGGATGTCCCGGTGTTCCTGTAGGATCGTCTCAGCATTCGGATCTACGGCCAGGTTGATGGTTTCGCCCGGATCCGATTGCAGATCGAAGAGTGCTTCCGGATTCCTGCCGTGGGTAAAGGCCATGTACTTGTAGCGTGATGTGCGGAGCATGCGGCCTTCCAACTCGGGACGCTCAGGATCAGGATTCAACTCGCAGACCAGGACGTCCCGGCCGGGGAGATCCGGGTTCTCAATGATCGGCCGCAGGCTCACGCCGTCCACTTCTTCGGGGATGTCGATGCCGGCGTAGTCGCAAAGCGTCGGAAGCAGGTCAAGGCCGGACGCCAGGTGCGTCGAATCCAGTACGCCGGCCGGGATCTGTCCCGGCAGTCGCATTACCAGGGGGACGGCGCACATTGATTCGTAGAGCATCAGCTTCACGACCGACTGGTGTTCCGCCATGCCTTCGCCGTGGTCACTGGTGAAAATAACCAGCGTGTTGTCGTAAAGATCATTCTCCCGGAGCGCGGCATCGAGCCGGCCGACTTCGGCGTCCACCTTTTCGATCATCGCATAGTAAACCCCGAGGTATCGTCGCCAGTGATCCTCATCCCAGCCTGTCGTGAACGTATTCTCCTGCCCGTAGTGGTTGCGCCTCCTGCACCACTGAATGAACTCCGGTTCGATATCCGGCGGGGCCGTGTTTGGAGGCAGGGGAGGTTTTCGACCGGCCTCTTCGAGCCCCCTCAGCAAGTCCATGTGCTGGTTCATGATCCAGTAGCAGATGTCGTGCGGATTGTGCAGCGCGACACCGAGGAGAAAGGGGCGGGCGTGATCTTTGCGTAGAAACTGAACAGCCTGTTCTGTCACGGAGGAGTCCGCGTACGTGCCAAGGTGAAACGGTCCGCTCCGGGGAAGTTCCCTGTACTCAAAGCCGGGAACACCGCCGGAGGCGGGATAAGGTTCGGGTGCGTGCCACTTTCCGGTCCAGGCGGTCCTGTATCCGGCATCCCGGAACACTTCGCCGAGGTTCCGAATGCCACGCTTGGGGGGCATGTCGTTAAAGGGAGTCTCCAGCCGATGCGGCATCATCCCCGTCACCAGGCTTCCGCGGGCCGGTCCACACACGGGCGACGTGCAGTAGGAGTGTTGAAATCGAATGCCTGATTCCGCGATGCCGTCCATGTGCGGTGTGCGTAGATGTGGATTTTCGTACGCACTCATCGCGGATCGCGCCTGCTGATCCGTCGATACAAAAACAATGTTGAATCGATCAGGCATGTACTTGAGAGCTCAAAATGCCAGCCAATTCGCCGCGAAAGGACTCAAATGTATATTGCGAGAACTCCTTTGCAAGCTTTGCGTTCTTTTCCGGCTCCTAAATCCTTGAATCAATATGATTCGGCGTCCTTGGATGACGCCTCCGGCGCCACCGGCGGGGCATGCAGGCTTCGGAGGTGCCTCACGTATTCGGGAAACTCGTTCCGCTCTTTGTAATGGCCCACGGTGTCCTGGATTTTTGCGAGCTGCGCGACGTATGCAGCGGGATCTTCGGGGCCAAGAAACTCAAGGTTCTTCTTGGCGGCTTCAGTCTTCAAAGCGTCATACCGATCCAGCCAGACAACGTCGATACTCATGCGTGCATCCCGGATCCGCGATGCCAGCAGCTCGTCGTCTGCCACAGCGGCGGTGGCCTCGTTCATGATCTTCGTCAGGGAGATCAGATCCTCCAGCCCCAGCCACCCCTCTGTGGAACCTGCGTAGCAACTCAGAAACGTCCCTTTTCCGCGGTGTATGATTTCGTCCAGTACGGTGATGTACCGCCCGAGGACCGGTCCGGCCGCGCCGTAGTAACCGTTCAGAAACTCGGCGCGCAGCGCGTCAGGGTCCTTGTCGGGATTCCACGCCATCTGGGCATTCACCCAGTTTCGCATGTACACCAGGTCGCTCAGCCGGCCCATCGCTCCCTGGATTCGCATGCCCTGCGTGCCCGCGTCACGACAGAACCGGATCGTTCGCGCCATATCGAGGTGGTTCGGGTGGGGCTTGATGTAGTTGCGAAAATTTGTGTCGTAGTCCCACACCCATACCTGTTTCGCAAGTTCGCACCATCGTTTTACATACTCGCCTTCGACCAGTTCACCAAACGACAACTTGTGATCGCGATCGAGTGCCGCCATGTATACCAGCACGTTGTCGCGTGGCCGAACCGACGCCGGCGGCTGGATCGTGTGCAGGTATGCGTGCATGCCGACAAGAACGTCCGGGTAGTTTTTCTCGATGCGCTCCGCAACGTAGTTGAGGAAAAGAATCCAGCTGGCGGAATCGGATCCTTCCGCATCCCGCATCCTGCCGCAGTTCGCGCAGCGGCACATCCACTTGCCGTCCTGCTGGACTACCCAGAATACCTTGAGTGGGTTGGTCAGGTTGGCGTATTCGGTCTCCAGCCGCTCAAGTGCGGTGTTCGCGGCCGTCACCATGGCGCCCTCGCTTGTCATGCAGGGCTGATACGGCAGGCGCCGATGCTCCCTGGCGACGGCCAGTTTCTCCGGGTCCTCCTTCAACTGCTCGAGGCCAAACGAAAACGTGTACTTCTTGTCCGGTTCGCCGTCCTCCGGGTCGTACATGTACCACTCCGGGTGCGCCGTGAAGTGTTCCGCCGAAGGAAGCAGGAATCGCGTAATCGACTCACCGTCCGGATCGAACTTCGAGTCGGCACCGTTGTTTCGGATGCGATAGCGAAAGGGGATGTCGGAAGCTCCCTCCGAGCTTATGTAGCGAAACCGGAACGGCGGCACGTATTTGATGTTCACGCCGGACACGTCCACCGTCGGCTGCAACGGAACGTGTTCCACTTCGGGCGTCCACCAGCGGCAACCGAGCACATCTTCGAGAAACACGTATACCGCGTTGCGCACGCCCCGGGGAACGCCGCCGGTGATGACGAGATCGCTGCCGATTGCCCGCACAACCACCCCGTCCGCGCCCAGCTCGTTCAAATCGAAGTCTGAAAGAAGAGATATGGCGTACGGGGACCGGCCCACATGAAGATTGGTCCCTTCGGTCGGCTCCTGACGGATTTCCGGCCGCGCCCCGGTCACTTTTTCCAGGTATGCTGCAAGTTCCCTTGCCGCGAACGTCTCCGGTTCGATCGCGCTGGAGGGAACCACGATCGAGCACTGGATCGTTCCGTTGGATGCGATCAAGACCGCCCGAACAACCGGCTGCGGCGCCCACAGGGCGCACGCGACGATCAAAGGCAGCAGACGTTTGTATCTGTTCATCGGTGTGATCGAAAAATGTCCCGGGGCGCACAAGCCAACACAAATTGATCGCATTGTCAATCGACTTGCCCCAAGGTCGACCGTCGTCGTGACGAACGTAGGCAACAGTTTCACGAAGGCACTTGTCATCCGAGGCGGAGCGCTCGGGGACTTCAATCTGACCCTCC
>CAZTAB010000531.1:0-7276 GCA_964611475.1 uncultured Verrucomicrobiota bacterium
CTCCCGATGCGTCGATGCCGGCCCCGTTGATGACGTCGACGGCCAGCCGGCTTCCGCCGATGTGCTCGCTGCTCGCCCGCGCGGAGACCTTGCTCGTGGTGTTCCAGCCGGCCCCGGTATCGCCAACGAATCCTCTGGGGGCCGCGAACGCTCCAGCGGCGGACACAACCATCGCGATGGCCATCGCGGCGATGCGGACAGGCTCTGTGGAGCGGAAACGCATGTGTGAATCATACCATGGTCTTCTCTGCGAAGGAAAGGATCGAACCCGAAATACGGTTTCATCCGCTCCGGCAGTCCATAGGGCCAATCGAATTGGCGGGGGTGCGGAGCCGACCCAGGATTGCGCGCTGGTTGCTTCGCAGGTTTCGTGGGCGAGACTCTACTGTCAGGCAGAGGGGAATTCCAATTCGAGGGGCTTTCCCTGGCAAATTCCAGTGCTATTTTCCCGCCGCGTGAGCAAGATGCCATGGTCTGATGAACGGGGAAGGAACCGTACGGGCTCAATGCCGATGTATCGTCCAATCATTTTTCAGAATGACGGCTCCGGGCGTATCGGGAATGGGCCAATCGTGAAAAGACCACATCTGAGAGGCAGCCAGGGTTCGTCCTGTGCAGAGCCGCAGCCCTTCGGCGTATTCGAATGACCTCTTTCCCGAATTTTCTGGTCCTGCAGTGCGGAATTGCCATAGTGGCGGCCGTGACCGGGCCGACGACAATTGAAACGGACTATGGCGACGTGCAGCTGGGTACGTTCGAAGAGGTATTGAAGGTCCCGGGACGATACTTCAACGACCACTGTCTGATCCTGGAGGATGACACGTGGCACCTCTTTTCCATTGTCGGCAACGCGGAGCCAGTCCCGGAGTCAACCGGCTTCCCGCCCAATGAGACCAGCATCGCCCACGCGACGAGCGGGGACCTTCGTAACTGGGTGGTCCATCCGGACATTCTTTCCCGGACTGGAAAATGGCCGGAGGAGGGCTGTGTTTTCGCGCCCAACGTCATCGAGCATGAAGGAACGTACTACATGCTTTATACCTCGACGGACGCGCGGCGCATTCAACGGCTGAACCTCGCCACATCCACGAATCTTTTTGACTGGACCCGGTACGAAGGCAACCCGGTGATCGTTCCCTCCGCCCACTGGTCCGATTGGCCAGACTTCACGGTGCACGAACCCGACCCGGATGAATCGTTTGGCGGATGCCGGGACCCCCATATCCTGCGGCTGGATGACGGGCGTTTTGTCGCCTACTGGGTTTCCCGGCTTCGTCCCGACAAGTTCGGCGAGGGTACGGTGGGCGTCGCCGCATCGATTTCGCAGGATCTCGTGCACTGGCAGGAAGTCGGCCCGGTCTACTGGAGAAAGCAGTTCCACCGGCCCCTTACCCTCGAGGTGGAGTCGCCCGAAGTCATCCACAAGGACGGGAAATACTGGCTGTTTTTCAAGCACGGATGGTGGACCTGGTATGTGGAATCGGAGACACCGTTTGATTTCACACAGGGCGAAGCAAAACGGCTGGGCTATGCGCATGCGTCGGAGATCTTCCACTGGAAGGATCGGTGGTGGATCACGCACTGCAACTCCCTTCCGGACGATTTCAAGAGAGAGCGGTCAAATCCGGCGCGCGGATTGTATATCGGGAACCTCGACTGGACCGAGGACGGTCCGCCGAGGTTGAAGTGAACCGTTGGCAGCAAACAGTGAGTGGAACATGACAGAGAATTTTCAGGTCCGGGGAATGGGTCGAGAGCGAAGAAAGCAACTACTTGCACGGGGGAAGCCCGACAAACGCTGGGATGGCGAGCCGATGTTGAGCGGCTGGTACACCGAGGCGGAGGTCGAGGCAGTCGTGAAGGCGATCCGGACCTCAATGGACTGGTCCGTCGGGTTTGGATTCTGGTGCGAGGAGATCGTCGAGTTTGAGGAAAAATTCGCCGCGTATTGCGGAACCGAGCACGCAATCTCCATCACCTCCTGCGGTGCCGGGCTGGACATGGCGATGATGGGGCTCGACCTGGAGCCGGGGGATGAGGTGATCAGCCCCGGCATCAATTTTTGCGCGGGCCACCTCTCGGTGCTTGGGTATGGGGGAAAGCTGGTTCTCTGCGAGGTGGATCCTGTAACCTTCTGTGCCGACCCGGATGACGTGGAGAAACGAATCACTCCCAACACCCGGGCCATCCTGGTGACCCACATGAACGGGATCTCTGCGGACATGGATGCGCTGCAGGAAGTTGCCGACCGACATGAGCATCACAAGCACGGGCCGATTCTTGTCATCGGGGATGTTGCGCGGGCGTGCGGCGGGGATTACATGGGTACCCGGGTCGGAAAGAAGGGAGCCATGAACATCTTCAGTTTTCACTCCATGAAGAACATGACGACCCTTGGAGAAGGCGGAATGATCACGACCGATGATCCCGACCTGGCACAACGAATGCGCCAGATCCGGATGTGGGGACATGGGGACGATGCATGGGGCGGGAACTACAAAATGACCAAAATCCAGGCTGCAGTCGGCATCGTGCAGCTGGCGCGGCTGGACGAAATGATCGACGCGCGCCGGCTCCGCGCGCAGCAGCGGTCCGAGCTGCTCAAGGATGTGCCCGAATTGATCCTGCCCGTGGAGCCGGAAGGGTACCGGCATACCTACTACCTGTACACATGCCTTCTTCCGGAGGACTGGGGGGGAGCCAGGCGCGACGAATTAATGAAACGGTTATTCAACGACTATGGCGTGGGATCGGGCGTGTTCAATACCCCCACCTATCTGGACAGGCCGTACATCAAGAAACGAATCGATGGCCAGAGGCTCCCGGAGTCTGAGAAACTGGCGTCGCGCATCGTCTGTCCCTCGCTCCATCCGCTGATGACGGAGGAGGACAACGAGTACATTGTGGCAGCAATGCTTGAGTGCCTGGAGCGGGTTGGGTAAATGGCCTCGCGCCCGCCCTCCGCCCTGCCCGCGTCCCGTTTTCTGTTCCGGAACGGGTCCCGTGGCCAGGGCCGAGGTCAGAACCGGGAATGAAGCTTGATGGCCTGGCCTGTTTCCGCCGAGACCTCCGAGCCGATGAGGATCTCGCTGACGTGGCGACCCCATTCAACGGATGGTCCGGGCTCCGTGTCGTTCCGGATGCATGAAATGAGGTGGGCAACGGCCCGGCGGGAGCGGGCTTGGATGGATCCTTCCGATTCACCCGCCTCGTCGAAATTGTACGATGCGCCCTTTCCGCTATTCGACACCACGGTCAGTGGTGCTTCCGGCCCGAACGAGATGGCTCCCCCAGTGCCGTAGATGTCGAAATTCCGCTGTGGCGGCCCCGCAAAGGTTGTGTAGTTTGCATTCACCACGCCATGGAACTGGGGATCGAACTGCAGGATGGTGGTCGTGTTGTCACAGGCCGCCTGTTCCACCTGCAGCGAGCGTTCCGCGCCGGAACCCCACGGTTGATCGTACCCGTCCTCCGTAATCGAATGGGTCATCAAGTCCGGATGAAAAAGATCCTGGCTCTCGAATGCGTGGATTCCGCTTCCCGTCACGTGCCGGGCGGGACCGAAAAGGTATGTCAGGACGGAAATGGAGTAGACCGCGATGCCGTACAACGGGCCTCCCCCCTCTTTTTCCAGGTAGAAGGATCCGTACACGGGGCTGCCCATCGCGTGGTTGGCAATGAAATAGAGCGGGCGGCCGATTGCGCCGCTCTCGATAACCTCCCGTGCCTTCCGGTAGGTCGGACGCAGATGGGGTGCGGGCTCCGCGACTGCCTTCACGCCCGTCGAGCGAACGGCTTCCACCACCCGGGCGGCATCCTCGAGCGTCGTGGACATCGGCTTCTGCACGATAAAATGTTTTCCGGCCTGTGCTGCGGCAATGGCATACCCGGCATGACTCGCATGTGCGCTGCAGATCACCACCGCGTCGACATCGTCGCGATCCAGCAGTTCATCCGCATCGGTCGTCCCAACCCGTGCGCGCCATGTTTCCCTGGTTCTAAGCGCGCGCTCCTCGAGTGTGTCGCATACACCGGTTAGTTCAGCCTGGCTCGTGATTGCCGGTAGGTAGGCGTTGTTGGCGATGTCGCCACAGCCGATGACGGCAAATCGGACGGTCTTGCTCACCATCGAAACAGGGTACGCGGGAAACCTTCACGCTGTCGAAGTGAAAAAAGTTCGGGTCCGCAGGCCCGACCTTTCCGTTTGGGCCATTTCGTCAAGATATGATACCTTCCAGCCTGCATGAAACGCGCCAGGAAAAATAGAGGGGCGCGTCACCTTCTGGCGCTTCTCGCGCCGTTCCTGTCTGCCGCCTCATTCGAGAGTGCGGGTGCTGCCATGCAGTTCAGCGACGTAACCACGGCGATGGGAATTGGACATCTCTACCGGTTTCCCCCGGGACCGGTTGCAAACGAGGAAACCCGGTGGTCGGTTGCCGGTGCAGTGGCCGACGACTTCAACCGGGACGGCTGGATCGATCTTTACGTGCTTCAGACATCCTTGGCGACCAACCATCTCTACATTAATCACGGCGGAACGAACTTCGTGGATGAAGCCGGGGCCCGGGGGGCGGACCTTTCCGGTGATTTCGCTGGCGCCTCCGCGGCGGATTTCGACAACGACGGCGACATCGACATCTGCGTGACTGAACTGTGGGGCCCGGTACGGGTGCTGCGGAACAACGGACTCGGCATGTTTGCCGTCGACACGAACGTGGTGAATCATTTCATGACCAAGGCCATGAGTCCGAGCTGGGGCGACACGGATAATGACGGCCTGCTGGAACTGGTGGTGGGCCAGTGGGACACCCTGCCACAGAATCTCTGGTTGCTGAAAAATACCGGCGCCAAGCTCGTTCCGTATGAATTCCGGCTCTCGTCCTATGCGGATCAGCGGATCTTCGCGCCCGGTTTTGCCGACATCAACAATGACGGCCTGACCGACCTGCTTGCCGTGGGCGACTTCCAGAACTCACAGCTCTATCTCAACCGGGGCGAGGACATCTTCGAGCGAATCACCGATTCGGCCGGGGTGGGGACGGACGAGAATGGCATGGGAACGGCCGTGGGAGACATTGATGCCGACGGGGACCTCGACTGGTTCGTCTCGAGCATCTCCGAACCCAGCACGCCAGAGGAGACCTGGAGCGCAGGGGGAGCCTGGAGTGTATCCGGGAATCGCCTGTACGAAAACAACGGGGATGGCACGTTCGCTGACGTTACCGCCACCGCCGGTGTACGGGACGGGAACTGGGGCTGGGGCAGCGGGTTCGGCGACTTTGACAATGATGGAGACCTCGATCTTTTTCAGGTCAACGGATGGTCTGAATCGGTGCCCTTTACGACTCCGAGGAAGTTCGCGAACCAACCCGCGCGGTTGTTCGAGAACCAGGGCAGGGGATCGTTCGTGGAAGTTGCAGCGTCCGCCGGCGTCGACGACACGGGGCAGGGGCGTGGTGTGGTGGTGTTCGACTTTGACAACGACGGCGATCTCGATCTGTTTCTTACGAATAACCAGGTGCTTTTTGCATTCGTTTTTCCCCCGACACGGGAACCCGGCCCACCGCGTCTCCTCCGCAACGATTCATCGCCGACGAACCACTGGCTGCAGGTGACCCTGACCGGTTCCCCACCGCTCCACCGGGACGGAATCGGCTCCCGGGTTTATGTCGCGTCCGGTGGCGTGACGCAGATGCGGGAGCTGAACGCATCAACCGGATTCCTGGCCCATGGCCCGGGACGCATCGCACACTTTGGCCTTGGCGCCCATGCGACCGTTACCGAAGTGCGGGCAGAATGGGTCGGTGGCGACGCCACCCTGATGGAAAATGTTGTGTCCGATACCGTCCTCAACCTTCCGGGACCGTCGGCGGTCCTGTCTAAACGCGAATGCCTCGTAAATGAAATGATCACGGCCTCCGCCGCTGCAGTCGCACCCGCAGGGAATCCACGGGAGTGGGTTGTGGACGACCAGGTGCTGGGGGATCCACTGCTGGTCTCCTTTCCAGGTGTTGGAACGCAAGTTCTTCGCTTGAACATCTACGAACCGGACGGAACGACTTTGCTGCGAAGCGAGTTGTACCGCATTCGCGTTCGGTTCGAGTTGTCGGGGGTTTCGCTGATTGATTCAGGATTGAACATCGAGCTCTGCTTCGAATGCGAATCCGGACGGGTCTACCAGGTTGAAGCGTGGACGGATGGGTCGACGTGGCATCCGGCCGGGATTCCAACGACGGCCAAGAGCACGGGCGCCCGTAAGGCGATCGTCGACAACGCCCCCCCCGGGGAGAACTATCGGGTGCGGCTGATGGAATAAGAAACAAGACACAACCCGGGCGGCCGGCGCGCTCCCGCGGCTCCATGCGGGGGCGAGGCGGGATTTGTGCCGTGCCGGGCGGGGACAAAAAATTTTGGGGTGCTTCTTGTGTGTCCACCTGCCCCTGTCGTACCCTTTCCCGGACTTGAAGGAGCAAATACCGAAGCGAACGGAAGAAGACGCATATATCACCCCGGGAGGAACCCCTTATGGACGCGACGATGCACCGCCGAATGCCCCTGCTCATGCCCGATGATTTCAGTGATTTACACCTGTGCGCTTGGCGGATTGAATCGGGCGTAGTGGGTCCGGAAAATCCGCTGCTGGAAGGCACCCTGCCCTGGAACCAGGGCGGCGTGGGCGCGCACAGCTCAATTTTTCACGACCCCATCGACGGGCTGTGGAAGGGGTACCTGATGTGCACGCCTCCGGAAACGTCCTCAAAGGATTGGCACAGCCCCTGGAACACACCCTGTCACGGATACCGGCATACCTGCTATTTCGAGAGCAACGACGGCATCGAGTGGCGCGCGCCCGAGCTCGGGTTCTATCCGTGGAAGGACATTCAGAATACCAATGCCCTTTTCGACCTGAACGAAGGGTCGTCCCAGTACACGTCCATCATGGTGCTTGAGGACGATCCCGACTGGCAGTATGAGATGTTTATCCTCCGGGAGCCGTCCGCCCTTGCGCAGCCCTTCAAGGGGTATGGGTACTATCGCTACCGCTCGCGTGACGGGAAGAAGTGGGAATACTGGCAAGGCCCCATCGTTGAGCCCATGTCCGGCGACCTTTCCTTCTTCTACCGGGACAACGGGAAATACGTGGCATACTACCGGCTTGCCTTGCCGAAGCAGGAGGGCGACCACGTGCCGGTGTACGAGGACTCCGCGCGACGCAGCGTTTACCGGGCGGTCAGTGACGACAACGGATCGACCTGGCGGGTGGATGAGGATGCGA
>CAZTAB010000532.1:0-1639 GCA_964611475.1 uncultured Verrucomicrobiota bacterium
ACGACATAGCCTTGTGGAATTGCAGTCTGTTCGCGAAACCGCCGCAGGTCGGTTCTGCCACACCCTGGCATCAGGATGGCGAATACTGGCCGATCGCACCTCTGGCAACCTGCACGGTGTGGATCGCCATAGACGATTCAAACAGGGAGAATGGCTGCTTGCGTGTGATCCCGGGATCTCACAGGCAACAGCAGGTGGCGAGACACGGTATCAACGATGCACCCGGTCTCGCGCTTAACCGCGAACTCTCGCCGGATCAGTTCGACGAATCCCAGGCCGTGGAGATCGAATTGGAAGCTGGGCAGATATCGTTACACGACGTTTATCTTTATCACGGGTCCGAAGCGAATCATTCCGAGCGGGCACGACGCGGCATGACATTACGCTACATGCCCACCACTCCGATCTTCCAGCACGAACATGCCGATCCCCACCGGCGGGCGGGCCGACTCGACATGGCTTTGCGGACGTTGTTCTTGATGCGTGGCGTGGACCGGTCCGGCGCGAATGACTTTCGCATGCGATATTGAACCGGGCTCGGTCACCGGGCCGGCAGACCTGTCTTCCGAAACTGGCCTGCCCGGTGGTAATGGGGTACAACGTGTTCGGCGGCCGCTGCCAACGTGTCACCGGGCGCACCTCCACCAATGGTTCCAGATATGACTACGCACCACGGAGGCTCAAATGAAGTCGGAACGCCGTCGGCTGCTTGTCTCGGTCATCATCGTCACCACCGCGCTGGCGGGGCACACCGCTGCACAAGAGCAGCCAAACCTTTGGAAGTTGCGGAATGCGGCTGTCGTCCGCCAATTCGCGCTCACCACGCGAGCACGTGAGATCCCGGAAACCAAGGTCGTCCTCAAGCAACAGCCTGGACAGATTTACGTCTCCAATGATCTTCCCTCGATAACCCTTGCCGAAGATGTCACGGCGCGGCTCGCGTGGGGGAAGGGCGCACTCCTGGAACAAGTCAGGATGGCTCCCAACGCCAGCTACAGCGATCAACCAGTACTTGGCGAAGCGATCACCGTCGTCGAGGAGGGTTCCGTGGCACTCGATACGGGCAGCGGCCCTCTGATATTGCACGCGAATGAATTCATCTACCTCACTGCGGGAATGCGGCGGAGCCTGCAGGCAGGGCCCAAGGGCGCCACCCTGCTGGAGATGTTCTCGCCAGTGCGACGCGATCATTTAGCGCGTGCGGGCATCCAGCTTGCAAGAGCCAGCGACGTGACGTTTCCGGATCAGTGTGTCCAGGAAGCTTCCGTAAAGGCGGGAGTCGTGCACCACCTCAAAGAAGTGCAATGGACCGCGATCACCGCTGCGGAGCGGTCTAGAAGCTGGCGACGCAGCACCGCGCACTCGCGCTTGATCTGGGGCAGAAATATGATGCTCAGTTTTGTACGGATGGATCCTCATGGCGCATTTCCTCTGCACATCCACCCGGAAGATCAACTCATGCTCGCCTTGCGTGGTGCGCGCGTCGAGGGAGTTATGGATCTCGAGTATGCGATGAACGGAGCACGTCGTGATGTCGTTCTCCAACCAGGCGGCATGGCCCATTCAGCCCGGTTGAGTGAATTTGGCGCCGACGCACTCGACCTGTTCTGGCCCGTGCGGCCCGACTACATCGCCCGCG
>CAZTAB010000533.1:0-8976 GCA_964611475.1 uncultured Verrucomicrobiota bacterium
GTGCGGCAGGACCGCGTGGCCGTAGCTAAGCAGCACGAGCAGTTTCTTGCCCGTCGAGGCGATTGCCTCGCGCGCCAGGTCGAGCACAAACTCCGTGGATCGCAGCGCGTACGCCATGTGCAGCGCATAGGCGTCATCCGCCGAGCGAGCGGGGTCAGCCAGGTCGGCGTCCACGTCGAACACTTCGGCCAAAGCCTGCAAATCCTCCACGTCCTGCACGCGGCCGCCCAGTTGCAATACCTTGAGTCGAACAATCGGATCGTCCTTGAACGCCTCGTATACCCGCCGTGGATCGCACAACTCGCGAAGCGCATCCGGCGTCGGGCACAGACTCGGCCGCTCCACGAACCGTCCGCCCTCCAGATCGTAGCGCACGTGCACCCAGGGCGTGCCGGCAAACAAAAGCGGGTCTGCATCGTTGGGCGACATCTTTCGCACCCGCATGCTGGCGTCCAGGCTGCGCGTGTGGTCGTCGTGGTAAATGTTCAACACGATGTAAGGTGCACTCAGTTCGGTGGCTTCCACCCGCACCGCGCGGCGATAGGCCTGATAGAAACCATAGCCGCCCACGCCGAAATTTCGGATTGGCTCCCCCAGGTGCGCGGCCAGGTACTCCTGCCAGGTCTCCCCGTCGCTCACCTGGGCGCATTGCGTGAAGCTATCGCCATAGGTGTTGATCCTGCACGGCTGATCGCGATATTGAATGACCCGGCGTTGGCCGCCCTCTTCGTAATTCTCGATCGAATAACATTTGTCCAGGCCTTGTTTGAGCATCACGCCGCGCAGAACGTAGCCCAGCTCCGGGTCGAACCGGGCCCACATCGGAGCGTAATCCGGATCCAGATAGTGCTCGACCGCCTCGCGGCCGAAAAAGTCTTTGGCTAGATAATCCCGAACATCGTCGCTCATCCGCACACCTCACTCGCAACCATGTACGACCACATCCCGGCGTTGTCGCTGGGTCCCTCGGGCATCCCAGCCCTGGCGTCGGCGGTCTCCGCCGTCTCCAGGGTTGGAGGGATGGTCAAAACGGCTTCCAAAGAATAAGCGCTCCCGCGTTCCGGTAGTTGCCGTAGGTCGTGAGAATCTGACCGTCGCCCATCCCGATGGAAAACTGGTGTCCGCACACGGTTCGATACCACGATGGGTGGGAGCCGTAGTCACGCGGTGTGCCGATGGCTGAGAATTCGTCCAGGACGTACGGACGATCTGCCTCCCAGGTCAGGCCGTTATCATGGCTGATCACTGCGTCGCAGCCGCGCCGATACGTTCCCAGCTTGTCGTTGTGCAAGTCAAGCCGGCGGATGCACGTCATTACCAGATCGTCATTGGGCAGGCGGACCAACGTCGCATGGTGACGGCCCAGGCCGAAAACGAACTGAAGCGGCGACCATGTTTCACCGTTATCTTTCGAGATCGACACTGCGGTGCCCTCGAAATTGTCGAGGCCCATCGCAATGAACCGCGCCGGCATGTCGGTGCGCAACGCGGCGACGATCCAGCCGTTGGCGGCGCGCACCAGCGCGCCCTCCCCTACGCCGCGGTCATGGGGCTTGCCGTCGTGCAAGTCCTCCCACCGCCATATGTCGGGAAAGTCGCACCGATCCCAGGACCGTCCGCCGTCGCGCGACCACCGAATACAACCGCGGCAGAGCCAGTGGCCTTCCGGCTGCTGGCGCATGGTCTGACCGGTCTCGGCCAGGGCGACTGCCACACCGTTGTCATCAACCTCCACGAGCGAATTACCTTCGCTGCTGACCTGGAGGCCGTCCGGCGCGGTGTCGAGGGCAGCTTTTTCCGTCCAGGTGCGGCCGTAATCCCGGCTGTAAAGGCGGCAGTTTTCCGCCTCGAAGCTGGTCATGAAGCTCAGCTCCCCGTTGCCCAGGTATGCGAGCATCATGGGCCGTGATTCACACCCTTCGACCTCGACGTACTCGCTCCAGGTCGCGCCCTGGTCTTTGCTGAAGGCCAGGACGGTCTGCCTCGGATAATCTTTCCATTGGGACATGTTGCAGGCCACGCCGGCCACAACCACTTCCCCATTGTCCATTCGGGCCAGGCTCCAGGGATACACCATCTGGTCGCGATGCTGGGGCAGGAACCGGAACTTGGCAGGGTGAGCAGTGCGCCCGCCGGCCCCGTCGTTGCGATAGATCCAATGATCGCAGAACGAAAGAGACCGATCGTCTGCGTAATACTGAAGGCTTGGTGGGACTTTCGTTTGAGTACTCATTTGATATTACCTTTCTCTGGAGATCCTTGCCGGCCTCTGACGCCGGGCTGCGCGGCCACGTGTAATCTGGGTTGAGCCATCCTCAGAATCCACAGCGGCGCGGAGCGCCGCACACCAACTCCCGTGCTCCGTATCCACTGAGGACGCAAAAAATCAATCCGTCTATTGATTCGGCGATTTAAAAGTATCAGACGGTCCCTGTCCATCCTTGTCCCGATCTTTGGCGAATGACCGGGACAAGGATCGCGACAACCATGGGAATTCGCTGCTATTTGGCCGCCGGAGCAATTACCTCGGCTTCATCCGCAGTTCCCGTTCGGCTATGGCTCCGGCGAAAGGATACCGAAGAAGAGGTCGCACACCTCGCGGACGGCCCCGTATCCGCCCCGGGCGGTCGTGCGGTATTTCGCAATCGCTGCGGCGGCGGGGTGTGCGTCACCCACCGCGATAGGCAGCGCCGCCACGCGCAGGGCTGGCACGTCGTTCGTGTCATTGCCGACGAATGCAACTTCGTCCATGGACAGTCCGGACTCCTCGGCGATCCCTTTCAGCGCTCCCGCCTTATCCTCCACGCCCTGGAGGCATCGGATGCCCACCTTTCGTCCACGAGCCGCGACGACGGGATTCTTTTCGGTGGAAATAATCACCATGTCGATCCCCAGGCGCCGAATCATTTTGAACCCTTCCCCGTCGCCTCGCCAGCAGGACACGCTCTCGATGCCCTCCTGGTTCACGTGGACCCGGTTGTCGGTAAAGACTCCATCGAAATCGAATGCCAGCAGCTTCATCCTTCGGATCAGATCTCCTAGTTCCTGCCCTGTATCCTCCATCGGGGTCGCGTTTTCTCCCGCGGGAGCCTCTCTCCGCTCGGCCCGCCGCTCCTCATTGATCTTCAGAAGGATCTCCCGGCTTCTGTTCGCATGGCGCAGGTAGTCCGTAATCGACGACGTGAGAATCTCGAAAACCAGCGGCCCGGCGTATGCATGCTTCTCGAATGCGTCGAGCACCGCGGCCCAGTCCGTGCAATCGTCGTGCGCCAGGGGACCGTGATTTTCGAACCCGCGGTCGGGGCGGTAGAATGTTCCGTGCAGATGGGCCATCACCAGCCGGTCGGCCATCAGGCCAACCCATGCCAACGGATCGACGGGCGGCGCCAGCCAGGCGTGTCCCACGTCAAAGTGAAGTCCGAACCGGGGACTGCCGATTCCCTCGAGGATCTCCAGCATCTGTTCCGGGCCGGGCCAGGTGCCGGCATGCTCGAAGCCCATTCGCAGATCAAGATTCTCGGCAACGTCGGCCAGGCGCTTGCCCGCTTCCACGTTGTGGTGGATGGCGAATGTGCTGTCATCCGCCCCCTGTCCCGGACGCGGCACACCCACGTGATAGGTGACCGCCCAGGCGCAGATATCCCGGGCGAATTCGGCAGATTGCAGGCATTGGCGCATCGACTCACGCCGGATCCCCGAATTTCGAGAGGCCAGGTTCACGTCAGCCTGGGCGCTGTGCAATGTCCGGAGCGGGAACCTGGCCACGGACTCGACAATCCGGTCCCGCTCGGATGCAGAGATCTCGTCCAACTCGAAGCCCACGCCGCAGCGCAGACGAGGATGGCCGGTCAGGCCGATATGCGGCGTCGGCGCGATCTCGATCGTTTTCCAACCCGCGTCGTACGCCTGGTCTACCGCCTCAAGGAAGCTCTCTCCATTGCACGGCATGAACGAAGTCGACAAACCGATACGCTCATGCAGGTGCTCGCCAGTCATCATCTCACGTTCTCCCGGGCCCCAGTGTTGTAGTCTGCGACCCTAGCATACGTCGGCGAAGGGTTGAATGACGAAATCTGAATGCAGTTCGGCTGCGGTTGAGTTTTTTATGACCCAATTCCGTCATTTGGGCTTCAACCATCATCGATCATTTGGTACTGCGTCATTCTGTTCGGCTGGAGGCCTCATTTGAACTGGCATGAAAAACACGTTGAGACCGGGTTCTACCCGCCGGTCACCTATCTGCTGATCGACGACCTGGACGTGGCCAGAAAAGAGGGCGTACAGCGGGTGATGAATCGGCCGGAGCGGGTGCCGGAGCCGGTGCTGCAGCGGGACCGGCCGTGGGAAGTGGGGACCGACATGCGGTTTTTCCCGGGGGCCTTGTTCTACGACCCGGAGGAGAAGCTCTTCAAGCTGTACTACATGGTCCAGGATCCCGCCTTCCGCGAGGAATACCCGGACTTGAAGTGGGATCAACGTCCCGCCTATGCGGTCTCACCCGACTGCCGGAACTGGGAGAAGCCGGAACTGGGGCTGGTGGAATGGGGTGGATCGAAAGCCAATAACCTTGTTGAGCTTCCTTATCCCGTGGGCGGAGCGCCGCTGGAGAACGTGTTCATGAACCCGTTGGACGAAGGCAACGGGTCCCGCTACCTCTCGCTGTGCATGGAACGGCACGTGAAGCAGCCCGGGGAGCGTGCCGTCGTCTTTCCCGGCGGCCCCCCGGAGCACGAGAACCCATTGGCCTGCGGGCAGTTTCTCTTCGAATCTCCGGACGGTTTAACCTGGACCCGGCGCGGAGGGAAACAACTCTCCAATTCGATCGTGATGGACGGGCTGAACATCCATGGCTACGACGACGAGCTGCAGGCGTGGATCCTCTGGCCGCGGGCGCGCTACCAGCCGAATGCGGCACAGAAGTACCGGACCATTGGGGTAAGCATCACGCGCGACCTGGAGCGGATCCCGTATCCGCGGATGGCGCTGGCGCCCGATGAGGACGACCCGCCGGGCGTGGATTTCGACCGCATGATGTCGATCAAGGTCCCCGGCGGATATGTCGGCCTCGTGCGGGTCGGGCGATACATCGTTGATCCGGTGAAGGGCAAGACCGAGTTTCCGCATGAGTGCCAGCTGGCGTTCAGCCGGGACGCGATCGCGTGGTCCCGGCCCGCGGGCCGGGACTCGTACCAGACCTGCGGCCCCGAAGGCAGCTGGGACAGCCATTCCCTCCTGCCGGCGAATCCCATCCAGGTGGGGGACGACATCTACATCCTGGTCAGTGCCAACACCGTGATCCACGACGGTCGGATCGGGCTCTACACCCTGAAGCGCGACCGCTGGGTCGCCATCGAGCCGGCCAGCGCGATGCCCGGCGTGCTCGAGACCCGCCCGACCTACTTCGCCGGGCAGGTGCTTCATGTGAATGCCGACGCCCGCGGGGGCGCACTGCGCGTGGAGATCGTGGATGCCCTGACTGGGGAGCCGTTACCCGGGCATTCGGCAGCCGAGGCCGATCCGCTCACCGGCGATGCGGTGGATCACGCATGTTCCTGGAAGGGTCGAACGGAAATCCCCTCCTCCTTAATCGGCGAAGCCTACAGCGAAGGCCTCCCTGGCCGGGTGCTCAAGATCCGCTTTCATCTCGAGCGCGCGCGGTTGTTTGCGTATTCGTGTTGAGCCGATCCCGCATCGCCGCACGAGGAATCAATTCATGGAGTCTCCGCCAACTCCAGGGCTGGGGTGCCCGATCACTCCAAATTCCGCAATGCGTCGAAGTATTCCGTCCGTGGCAGCACGCCGTAGCCGCCGATGGACTCCCCGCCGGAATCGCACGCGGTGTAGTGATACAGCGTGTGCAGGAAGGCCCCGCCGGCGACCGTTTTTTTCGCCTGCTCGAGCATGCCCATCGATTCATCGACCGGGTACCGGTCCCAGTTCGCCAGGTGGAACGGTCCGAATCCGCGGTTGATCCAACGCCCCATATCGAGCCACAGAAAGAGCGGAAATCCGTCGGGCAGCGAATCCTGAAAAATATCAAGGCCGGGCGGATCCAGCACCTTCTCGTGCGGGCACGACCGTTCGGTACATAGTCCGTCCACCGTTCCATCCTCTGCCCACCGCTCCCAATCCTTGTACATGTGGAGGTGCTTCGCCGCCGGAATGCCAATGCTTTCGAATTCGACGCAGAGTTCATGGCGGTCCGGCGAGACTCCGATGACGAACGGCGTGTCGGCGTCGTGCAGGGTCCGGCCGACCTTCGCCAGCATCTCCGAAAAGTGGTCCCCCTTGATGCGGAGAAACTCGTCGTAATCGTAGTCCTTGAAGCGGATATCGATGCCGTGACGTTTGCGGTACTCATCGACCACGCAGTCGTTGAAGCCGAACAGCTCCAGGTGGTCGTCCCACCCTGGCGAATCGAAGCAGGCCCACCAACTGTGGGAGCGCGTCGAGAGATAGAATCCGTCGACGCCGTAGCCGAGAATCTCCCGGGTCATAGCAACCAGGCGCTCCTGCACGGCCGGATCCCCGAATGCGGGAATGCCGTGGTAGAAACGCGATCCATCCCGCGAACACCAGTACTTGCGCGGCGATTCATACCAGACCGGGTCGATCAGCGAGAGATAGTCCTGGCGCGTGTTATGGAATTCGTTCCAGTTGCGCCACGCCCAGAATGGAACATCGTGCTTCCGCGCCGCCTTCACCGCCGCGGCGAACGGATCCCCGATATCCATCATCTCCGCGGTCCGGTGCCAGTACTGCGCCTCCTCGTTGTACGGATCCACGCATTCATGGTCGAATGCCGCCATAACTTTCGAATGGTAGTAGGTTCGCCCGGCGGTGTTGCACCGGTACAGAAACGTCAGCCCCGTCCCTTCGAGCAGGGAAAAAAGCCAATCGAAATACTCTTCGTCAATCGGCCCCTTGTGAAACCGGGACGGGTCGGTGGGATCGAAGTTGAAGAAGGTGCGGAAGGGTTGGTCGGAGAGAAGACTCATTGGCGGTTTTCGGTTTTCGGTTGGTGGTTTACGGAAACGAAGTAAATACCGTAATCTCTATAATCTTTCACCCTAATCTTTTGCGCTAATCCCCCCCGAATTCAAAACGCGAACGAAAAAAGCTTCGCCTCCTCCAGGTAGAACCGGACGGCCAGGATCCGGGAGACCTTGGGATAGTGATAGCTATCGCCGATGATCTTGGAAAAATCGGCGTTTCCGCGCCAGGTCACGGTATGCGCCAGGGAATCCCCGGTGAACAGGTCGCACTCCTCCCGGGTAAACCCTTCCACCGGGCGACCGAGATGGTCGATCAGTTCGGCGCGAAGGGACCCTCCCGATGCATCCGCATTAACCTCCAGGACGCCCCGGGCGCAGTAGAGCGACCGGGTCTGCAGGACGCCGAATTTCCGGACCGGCTCCCGTGACACCCATCGGTCCTTCTTCAGCGTGGCCAGCCCGATGGCGCCGGTGGCGATCCGGCCCTCCGGCAGCCGGTCGCCGTCCTTGAAGGTCCGTGTTTCCCCCCCGACCCGGAGATGCTCGGCGTTTCCCAGGGTGTGGCCGGCGTAGAGAATGTAGATCGTATCATCCAGCAGCGCCGGGGTGGCGGCGATGATGTACCGTTCGTCCCACGCGCCGCTTTCGCCGCCCGGAAGATATGGTTTTCGGTACGCGCGATCCCAGACCAGCAGATCCCGGCTGTAGCAGAGCTGCACTTCCATCCGGAACGCGTCGACTGGATCCGTGTGCATCGTCGTCACCAGCCCCACGTACCCTTCGGACACGGGAAACGACCGGAAGTGATCGAACTGCATGCCGGGAGGATCGTTGGCATCCGGAATTAACGTGGCGACCGGGTACGACATCTTCTCCAGGTCGTCGGTGAGGATGAGCCCATAGGTTCGATACTTTCCAGTATCCTGCAATTCCGCCCTGGCCCGCGCCCAGATGACCCATTTGGAGAGCCGTTCGTCCCAGCCCTGAAGAAAACTCGCGTCGGTGATTTCGGCGACGGACATCAGCCAGTCGTCCTGAACGTGCCAGTCGAAACCGTCCGCTGAATACCCGAGCAGGAGACCGCAGGTCGTCCTTCCGTCGTCCAGAGGTTTTCCTCTGAACCAGATGTCCGGCTCCTCCGGCTGCTTGAGGCGCCTGGAGACATCCATGGCCTTGTACCGTTTCGCCGGATCCGCCTCGCGGTTGTCCTTGATGATGCCGCCGAGAAGCGTCCCGCCTCCGATCGGAGGAATCCGGGTGAGGTTGTTGTCCGTGTTCCCTCCCCACTCCGTCAGGCCCAGATTCGGCCGCTCCCAATCGCGGCAGTCGGCGGAGACAGCGTAGGCGGCCCGGCGGGGACTGCCCAGTTCCGGATACGCATCCGGAGCATGGGCGGCATACCAGAGTTTGAACACCTCCTCTTCCTCGTCATAGAGAAACCCGCTGTTCAGATTCACGGAGGATCCTTCCCACGGTTTCTCCGGCTTCAGAACCGGCCCGGGCTCTTTGACCGGATTGCAGAGGACTGGCTCGACCCCCTCCTGCCGCTCTTCATGGAGGTCGTCGATGAGAAGGTGGGTTCGCGGCGGGTATGGGTTCGGGACTGCAGATTGCTTCGACATTCTCCCTTTCCTCAATAACGCACGAATTCCGCAGAATCTTGATTCGTCCGACGACGGACGCTTGTCTGCCTTTTCGATCTATCGAAGTCAATATTTTTTTCTATTCTTCCCGCTCACAAATTGTTCGAATTTCCTCCCCCGGTCGGCTATGTTCTGTTGCCGGGCGAGTGGATGAAAAACGAACGTCTCACATAGGAGATCCAGCTCATGTCGAAAGCATCCTTTCTTGCCGCGGCGGCGAGTATTTTGGCCGTCCAGGCTCATGCGGTAACGCTGTTCACGGAAGATTTTGAGGGCCACGCCGTCGGCCTCACGATCAACGGAGTGAACGGGTGGAGCTCGGTCACGGTCGGGGATCC
>CAZTAB010000534.1:0-4444 GCA_964611475.1 uncultured Verrucomicrobiota bacterium
GACGTGCCGGTCAAGGTGGACGGTCTGTCGGTTGCTGTGGACGGGTTTGGCCTTGACGGCCCGGATGTAGAGGCCACGGAGTGGTATGTGCCCGGAGATTTTTCGTCAGCTGCCAATTGGGTCGTTCTGGCTGCTGCCAGGAAAGGGAAAAAGCTCAACATCGAAAATGTTGGCCTTAATCCGCGGCGTACCGCCTTTCTCGATGTACTCGAACGGATGGGGGCCGAAATTGACGTGGAAGTGATCAGCGAGAGCGACGTGGCCGAGCCGTATGGCGATATCAAGATCCGGGGGGCGCAGCTGAAGGGCACGGAAGTGAGCGGAAACGAAATCCCCAACCTGATCGACGAACTACCGCTGGTCGCCGTGGCCGGTGTGCTGGCGGAGGGGGAGACCGTCATTCGCGATGCCGCGGAACTGCGCGTGAAGGAATCCGATCGGATCTCCAGCATGGTCCGGAATTTGAAGAAATTCGGGGTGGATGTGGAGGAACTCGAGGACGGCCTGATCGTCCGGGGGGCAGCGAAGCTCACGAAAAAGGTTTCCGTCGATAGCTTTGGCGATCACCGCATCGCTATGGCCATGGCCATTCTTGGAAGCTATTGCGAGGAACAGGTCGAGATCAAGAACATTGGCTGCACGGAGACATCCTATCCTGGTTTTTGGGAAGACCTGCGGCACCAGGGCGTCACCGTCGAGTTCGCCTGAGGACATGGCGGCGGCGGACAAGAATGGGGAACGCGTTGAAGTGGCGGTGGACGGGCCCTCCGCCAGCGGCAAGTCGAGTGTATCGCGGAGCCTCGCGAAGCGGCTCCACTTTGTTTATGTGGATTCGGGGGCCCTGTATCGTGCCATTACCTGGAGCATTCTGGCGCGAGAGTTGTCACCAGGAAATTTGGCTGGGGTGACCGCCCTGCTGGCCGGAACCGACATCGAACCGTGCCTGGTGCAGGGAAGTGTGCGATACATGGTGGACGGAGTGGACCCCGGGGAGGATCTGCGTTCGGATCCCGTGGTGGAGCGGGTCAGTGATGTTGCGGCAATTCCGGAGGTCCGATCCTTCATCGTGGAACATCTTCGGGATGCAGTGCGATTTGGAAGCCTCGTGATGGAAGGCCGGGATATCGGCTCTGTTGTATTTCCTGACACGCCTCACAAGTTCTACTTGGATGCCGACCCGGCGGAGCGAGCCCGCCGCCGTTTTCATGAAGATGCGTCCCGGAGGGGTGGTGGCGGATTGAATGCCGTTCGTGACTCCCTTGACCGGCGTGACCGCAAGGACGCATCCCGGGAAATCTCGCCACTGCAGGTTGCGGAGGGGGCGCAGGTTATCAATACCACGGGAATGACGCTGGATGAGGTCGTCGCCCGTATTGAGGTTCTGATGCGTGAAGCTACGTGAATTGATCTTTCTCTGGAATTGAAGAAGGTCAACGGGAGGGTCTCTGATCCTTTGGCTTTTATGGGCAATCGGGAATGCAGATCCATTTATTCCTGAGCCGGGCCAGTGGTTCGTGATGGATTTTTCGGACCTCTAGTGCCATTTCGAATGAAATGCATCATCCGGCCGATACATCGCCGGGATCGAGTTCGCAGATGTAAAACATTCTGATCTTTGGCCTGCCAATGTTTTTTCCGGGGCGGGAAGAGGTGAAGCATGATGCATGTTGCATGGGGAATGATTATAGCCTGTGGAAAGTCCGAGCAGTTGGGTGGCGGGGCTGACATTGCTTTCTTGGGTTCCGGCGACAGCCCGGTGCTGGCGTATCCGATGAACGCTGTCGAGCATTGCTCTGAGATCATCCTTTCGCTAAAGGAGAAACTTGAGTGCCTGGCCAGCACTGTCCGCCTGTATGGTTGCAATGAGGTCCACAAGGTCGTTGCTGGAACGGCCACGCGCACCGGTTCAATTTGGAATGCGCTCAAGATCTTGGAGGATTAGGTGTCGCTGCTTTCCATTCACGAACTGTCCCGGCCCTGCGTGTGTGCGGAGCTGATGGGTGAAGCAGTGCGGGCGGCGAAGCGCTACGAATCCGGTGCTGCCGCGGCCCGGGTGGAGGATGTAATCCGGAAAGTGGGCAGGGGGGCTGATCACCGAGAGATTCCTGGAAAGGGGCAAGCTCGGGGCCATGCAGCCCCACAAACCTTCAAGCGCGACCTCCTCGTGAGGGGGCTGGAAGCGGCTCGCCGAAAGAAAATGTCCCCCTGTGGTGAAAGGGAGGCATTGCATGTGGTGAAGGAACCGGTCTGCCTGGTCTATTCGAATTCCAGTACTGTGAAAATCCGCAGCTCAGACGAGCTGGTGGTGGTGGTGGGCGCTCTGATGAAGGGGAAGTAGAATTGGCCAATTCAATTGCGATTCTTGTTCGTTTTACGGGTCGGGTTCAGGGTGTCGGCTTTCGGTTCGAGACGGCCCGGATCGCCCATGATTTGCCCGTGACGGGATACGTTCGAAATGAGCCGGACGGTTCGGTGGAACTGCTGGTCGAGGGTTCTCCTGAGGCGGCCCGCCAACTTCTGGAGGAAATTCAGGCCTCCCGTCTTGGTCCCCTGATCCGGCGGATGAACTCCGAGTCGATTCCTCCGGCTGGCCATTACAATGTGTTTTCGATCGTCCGTTCTTGATTGCGCACAGTCGAGAAGGCCATTGCAACCGGGTCCGGATCTGTGGTTTAGTGACCCTCTTTTTTGCATCCCAGGTTACCTTGGGGCACGGGCACGGATGGCATGCGCTACGCAATCATTGCAGACATTCACGGGAATCTTGAGGCGCTTCAGGCGGTCTTGAATGACGCGAAAGAGCAGGGCGCTACGCATTTTGCCTGCCTGGGAGATGTGGTTGGCTATAACGCGAATCCGGTAGAGTGTCTCGAAATCGTCCGCGAGCTGGAATGTTCGGTCGTTCGCGGGAACCATGATCATTATGTGGCGCATTCCGACAGCCTTGAGGGATTCCACCCGCTCGCGGCCAATGTAGTTGACTGGACCCGGAAGCAGCTTACGGACGAGCAGCGGAGCTACCTGAGTCGACTTGAGTTCAGCCAGCGGGAGGAGACGTTCACAATCGTGCACAGCACACTGGATGCTCCCGGCAGTTGGGGGTATGTGTTCGACAAGCTGGAGGCGGAAGCGAACTTCAGCTACCAGGTGACTTCTGTTTGCTTCTACGGGCATACTCACGTGCCGGTTGCATTTGAACTGGTCGAGGAAATCCGTCAGGGCCTGTTCCAAAAGCTGAAGATCATGAGTGGGAGAAAGTACCTCGTGAACGTGGGGAGCGTGGGGCAGCCGCGGGACGGTGACCCCAGGGCCGCCTATGTGATATACGACATGATCGAGAATCAGATCGAGTTGAGGCGGATTCCCTATGACTTCACAATCACGCAAAAAAAGATACTGCAGCAAGGTTTGCCGGAGCGACTTGCCTCCCGGCTTGCGATCGGGCGATAGTTTCCCGGGCATTTGGGCCGTATTGCAGCAGATTACATAGAGGTGGGATTCACGGGTATGCGCTTTTTGTTTTCGGGGTCACATGTGAGGAGCCGTTGTTGCATTCGGCCTGCGGTCTTTGCCGGGGTTCTCTGCCTGGCATTCCCGTTCTTCTGCCCTCCTCCAGCCGAGGCTCAGGTTGAAGTGGTGGGTCAATTATCAAACGATCGGTACCTGCAGTGCGAAGACATTCCCGTGCTAATGACGATCCAGAACCAGACACCCTGGCCGGTGTCTTTCGGCAAGGATGGGAACGCGGAGATCACCTTCCGGATCGAACGCCGTCCGGGGCAGGCGCTTTCCGGCTCCGATGAACCGGTACCGGTTGATCCCTATACGATGTGGCCGCGGGGTGTGCACAAGAAGCAGACCTACAGGGGCCGCCGCATGGTTATGGACATCGTTCCGGGATTGGACGTCCTCACCAAGAAGATCCTCTTCCGGCAGGACGATGGCGTGGAGAAACGGTCGGTGAGTGTGCGGACGATCAGCCGGGAGAACGCCCAATTTGCCTTTCTGCGGGTCACGAATGAAAACGGAAATCTTTGCTATGGACTACACGAGCTGGGGCGATATTTGTCCACGGAAAAGCCCATTATCCTGGGGGATTCATCCGGATTTATTCATGTGCTCCATCTTTCCCGGCCCCAGCGGTACACCTATGGCATTCACGAGGTCGGCGGGGCAGCGCTGGAGCGCAAGTTCTACACCAAACAGTCCTCGAATGCTTCTCTACAGTATAACGACGAGGGCGATGTGCTTGTTCTCGGGGTCGCCCGGTATGAGGGCGATACTACTATCCAGCGCCCCAAGGCCCACCGCTTCAATCCCTTCGAGCCGTGAGGGGGCATACGCTGGCGAGGAGGAGAGGTAGGTCGGGGGCTGATGGGAAGGCGGGTCGGGTGGACGCTTCGAGCCTGTTTTCCCCGGGGATTCGGGGGATTATACAGCAGTG
>CAZTAB010000535.1:0-2899 GCA_964611475.1 uncultured Verrucomicrobiota bacterium
GCCGATATGGTGATGAGCGCCCTCATCAATGCTGTAGCATACGTGAGTATGTTCCGTCGTTTGATTGTTGACCCGGAGTGTTTCTGGATGGATATGGCGGGGACGCTTGACTGGTTCAAGCATCCGACGGTGACATGCAAATATACCTGGGATACCGCCGGCAGAAATATCAAGCACACGTGGTTCGAGGACGGCCAAGTAAACATTTCCCAGAACTGCCTTGACCGTCACCTGGACTCCCCCGTGGCCGACAAGGCTGCCCTCATATGGCAGGGGGAGCCGGAGGAGGACACCCGGACGCTGAGCTATCGAGAACTCCACGGTGAGGTCTGCAAGTTTGCCAATGTTCTCAAGTCGAAGGGCATCGAAAAAGGGGACCGCGTTTGTATCTACATGCCCATGGTTCCCGAGTTGCCGGTCGTCATGCTCGCCTGTGCCCGGATCGGTGCGATTCACTCCGTGGTCTTCGGAGGATTCAGCGCCGATGCGATTGCGGACCGGGTAAATGACTCGGACTGCAAGATGCTTGTTACTGCCAACGTCTCCCTCCGGGCCGGGAAAAGCATCCCGCTGAAGGGGATCTCCGACGAGGCGCTGGGCAAGACACCCACGATCAAGAGCGTCATTGTTTTGAAACGAAACGACGAGCCGTGCAGCATGATGGACGGGAGGGATGAATGGTATCATGAGCTGATGGCGTCCGTGGATTCGGACTGCGAGCCGGTTCCTCTCAACGCGGAGGATCCTCTGTTTATTCTGTATACGTCTGGGTCGACGGGGAAACCCAAGGGCGTTGTGCACACAACGGCGGGATATCTTCTCCATACGAGCCTGACCCACAAGTACATCTTCAATATTCACGACGATGACATCTACTGGTGCTCCGCGGACATTGGGTGGGTGACGGGGCATAGCTATATCGTCTACGGCCCGCTCGCGAACGGGGCCACCAGCGTCATGTTCGAGGGGGTTCCGACCTACCCGGATGCCGGTCGATTCTGGCAGGTCTGCGAGAAATACAGAGTCACTGCATTCTATACGGCTCCCACCGCGATTCGCGCATTGTTGCGCCTGGGGGACGAGTGGGTGAACAAGTATGATCTCGGTTCCCTGCGGGTTTTGGGCACGGTGGGAGAGCCCATCAATCCGGAGGCATGGATGTGGTACTTCAATGTCGTGGGTGGGGGGCGATGCCCCATTGTCGATACATGGTGGCAGACGGAAACGGGTGGTGTGTTGATCACCCCGCTGCCCGGTGCCCATACCCTGAAGCCCGGCAGTGCTACCAAGCCGTTTTTCGGGGTGGAACCGGTCATTTTACGGGATGACAACTCGGAGTGTGGGCCGAACGAAGGCGGGAAGCTCTGCATCAAAAAACCCTGGCCGGGCATCATGCGGACGATGTGGGGAGATCACGAACGGTTTGTGAACGTCTATTTTTCCACCTTCAACAACCTGTACTTCACGGGGGACGGTTGTCGTATTGACGACGACGGCTATTACTGGCTGCTGGGCCGGGTGGACGATGTTGTAAACGTGTCCGGACACAGGATTGGCACTGCGGAGGTGGAAAGCGCCCTGGTCAGTCATGACAAGGTGGCCGAGGCCGCGGTGGCGCCGATGCCGCATGACATCAAGGGTCAGGCCCTCTATGCGTTCGTGACCTTGGTGGAGGGCATCGAACCGGTGGGAGAATTGAAGGCCGAGCTGGTAAAACATGTCCGGCGAGAGATTGGCCCGATTGCGGCGCCGGAAGTGATCCAGTTTGCTCCGGCCCTCCCCAAAACCCGCTCGGGGAAGATCATGCGGCGGATCCTGCGAAAGATTGCGGAGAATGACGCAAAAAATATCGGAGATACAACCACATTGGCTGATCCCGGTGTGGTCGAAGAATTAGTCGCAGGTCGGGAATCTTGACAACCCCAACGTCTTCAAGGCCGTACCACCGGGCGGGCTAGACACAGCGTACCTGGTTTGTCCGGAACCAGGCGCGTTTGGCTCCATGCGCCTCATCACCTCAGAGACTCTCGACCCGTTCTGGAACCTGGCGGCAGAATCCGTTCTTCTGGATCGAGTCAAGGAGTGGGGCCCAATGCTGATGCTCTGGCAGGGGGCACGCTCTGTTGTGGTCGGCAAGAACCAGAACCCGTGGCAGGAGGCCGACGTGCGCTCGCTGGTCGATGCGCAGGGGGTGCTTGCGCGTCGCGTCACCGGGGGGGGGGCGGTGTTTCATGCCGAGGGGAACCTCAATTACTCCTATTTTTGCCGTCGGGATGTATACGATTCCTGCCAGGTGCTGGGCTGGGTCTTGGATGCGCTTGGATCCTGCGGCGTGCGGGCCGCACGGCTGGGAAAAAACGGACTGGGCGTTGATGGGCGCAAGATGTCAGGGAGCGCATTCTGTTACCGGGGAAATTCAGTGCTTCATCATGGCACGCTCTTGGTCACGGCGGACCTGGAAATGATGAGTCGTGTCCTTACCTCCGAGGCCTCCGCGTTCGAAACGCATGCAGTGCCTTCAATCCCGGCCCGGGTGCTGAATCTGGAAACCATTTGTCCGCGGCTTTCCGTTGAGGAGCTCGGACAGGTCCTTGCATCCGTGTTTTCCGCCGTTCACGGCGGAGTCGAGTCTGTCTTGTCGGTCGATGACCTTGAGCCGGAGACCATGGATTCCGCTCATCAGGATTTCCTGTCCTGGGAGTGGACCTGTGGACGTACGCCGGGGTTCCGCTTTTTCATTGAGTGGCGCAACGGGGGCGAATTGCTTCGCTCCTGCTTCGATGTAAAGAAGGGCAGAATCCAGTCTGTGCGAACGGAAGGCGGACGCCGTGACCATCCCGACGGCGGCTTCAAGGCCTTGCTCGGCTGTCGGTTCGTCATGGGCGACATGGAGGAGAGA
>CAZTAB010000536.1:0-4131 GCA_964611475.1 uncultured Verrucomicrobiota bacterium
CTTCGGGGTGAGGACCTTCACGTCCGGCATCCAGGACAGGATCCACCTCACCAGTTCCTTGCGCCCGGTCGTTTCCATCCGCATCTCGACACGGCCGTCCCGGCGTGTTCGGAACTCCTGGCTGGATGACCCATTCCCCGACTACGACACCGAACCGGTCATGGCCTACGCGAACGCCTGAGCGCTCGTGGCGGGGGTGACGATGGTGGTCAGTTCGGTCATGGTCTTGCGACCCAGTGCCTTGCCCTTGACCGCCAGCACCCGTCGGTGCTCATCAGTGAGCAAAATCCGCTTGCGGCCCTTCTTCTCCATGAGGGCCTGGATCTGGGCGTTCTGGAATTCGATGATGTCCTGCTGGCGGCGGTTGATCCAACCGGAAAGAATGAGGAAAAACAGTTGCCCGGGCTTGAGGATGAAAGTCATCCGGACTCGGTAACGAATGCGGGCCGAGGGGATGATGATTTTCGAGAGTTCTGGAGAAACAGAGGGCGAAGGTTGGTTGAGAACGGGCCCCGAAAACCGCGCAAAAAACCAGGTTCCCGCACGTTTTCGGTTAGGCAGAATAAATTGACCATACGTGATTACTCGTCCGACAATTCCGCGTAGCTGAATTTGCGGAGACGATCCGCACTTAGCCGCTTCACCACCAGATCGTGTTCCGCGCGCAGGGCGTTGATCTGCTCGAATGCTTGACGGGCGTTTTCCCTCGTTTCCGAAGTTTTGGGTTCTACGTGCAAGGATTGCACGTACATGATGTGCGCGTGGCCCAGCCTGGCATACGCGACGCGCCGGGTCAGCACAGGATCGTTCCGAACCTCTTCTGCAATCTTCTCCAATGTCTTCATTTCACGCTGAAGAATATCCATGGGGATATCCTGGTGATTTACCGGCGTCCACTTCTCTTGCTTCCACGCCTCGCTGGCGCGGACCGCCTGCTCCATGACCATGGTATAGGCATACATCTCGTCGGCGACCGGTCCGTAGTAATTGTCGCACAGATCCCGCACGACATCTCTGAAATCGATGTCCACGTTCCACAAGGACTCCGCCATCACGTGAAAGAGCATGAAGGATACTCGCTTGTTGGGTTCCGTTTCCCCGAACCACGCGCGAAATCCGTATTCCCGGTGCAAGGTTCGAATCATGTCACTGGTGCTGTAGAACCAGGACAGGCTCGTGTCAGGATGCGCGAAGTCCATGTAGTTGTAGTAGGTAAGGGTCGCGCCGGCATCCTTCCAGCGATCCAACTGCCTCCGCCAGTCGTCCCAGATCGGATTCTCCTCAAGCATCCTCACGCCCAGAGGCCCACGGCCGCGCCCTCCCGACAAATTCGCATAGCGAACGAGCACATTCTTGTGAAGTTTCTCCTTTGCCGGAGGCTCCAGGGTGTAGCCGTAGGCTTGAACAAGAATCTTCTTGTCAGGGTAGACTTCAGAGACCCGTTGCGCGATGTGGTTGGCATAGTTTACGGCGCGATCCGTCATTCGCTCGACATACCCCTCGGTCGCGTGTCTCGACCAATCGATTCCCGGCGGATCCAGCGCCTTGCAGGCGTCGCACTCGCACCAGAGACTCGGGCCGTCCATTGGAACCAAAGGGAAGGCTTTCGCCTGAGGGTCGTTCGCGAAAAAATCGAGGACCAGCTTGGCCGTGTACTCCCGAAGACCTGGGTTCGAAACGCAAAGTTGATTCCCGAAATAGGGCGGCAGGTGACACTTCGGGACTCGTTCGCCGTTTACAAGGGGATACCATTCCGGATGCTCGTCGAAATAGATGTGGTGCGGCGCAACCGTATCATTGTACGAGTGGTTCGAAATCTGCGGGTAGCCGTGCCCCCGATGCGCACCGAAGTCGTATGACTTTATGCCCAGGAACCGTATTCCATTCAGTCGATTTCGGAGGGCCCAGTCGAAATAGTCGTCCAGATTGATGGCCAACCAACCACGTTCCCCGTCGCCACGCAGAAAATAGTCCTGGGCCATGGCCTCGACACCCCGCACATCATAATCGGGAGCCTCGAGCTTACTTTCGACGGGGCCAAGCGAATCCCGCCGGGGAAGTACATCCCCTTCCCGTCCCGGAATCACCCATCGGCAGCCCTGATGCTTGAGAAAATCGTAGGTAGCATAGAGGGTGCCCTGGTCCGTTCTCCCGGCGAGATCGATATTTTTCCCTCGAGAACTCACAATGTATGAGTCCATCGGTAGATCCTTGAGCTTGCGCAACTGCCGGGAAGATGCGGCGCGGCCGATTCGAATTCGGCGGCCTGAATGCATCTTGTCGCGCCCCTTCAGACCGGGAACCCGTCCGGTCATCCGGAAGATCGTTTGCTGCAGCTCATAGCAGGCAAACTGCTCGGCAGGGGTCGGATCGCGCGGCAGGACAATGCCGCCAAGTTGGGCCCCGTCCTCGAACGGGACCGCGGCCGACTCCAGGGCCCTGGCTTCGAGCACGACATTGCGAAACTTGACAACCTGTCCGGCGGGCGATTTCGAACAGAGGCGAATCGTGACCTCACCGCCGGGCGCGGACAGGTCGAATTGCACCTTCTCCCAGGTTTCACCGGGCGCGATCGCGGCTCTGGCCGTTTCCCCCTCAGCCGAAGTCATTGCAACTTCCGCCCTTGCTTCCGACGATCCGCTGATTTCCGCCGTCAACCGGTATTCTCCCTTTAATGGAGTCAACACCTGCACAAAGCACCCATGACCGGCCTCGATGGTTTCAATCACTGCCGCGGAGGGTTTGTTGAATTTTTCGAAATTGTGATACGGCAACGGCAGATAGGATTTTTTTCCTTCCGCTTTCTTGAATGCGTGCCTGCCGCTGATGGTTTCCGGCGCCCATCCGGCCGGAAGACATCGATCCTTATAGTGCGCATATTTTTCGGAGTTGCCCGTTTCCAGGAAGTCATGGACTTCATTCCCTGTAAGCGAGAATGTGGAAAAATCACCGTTGTAAACGGGCCATTTCGGTACGTATTCAGCCCGCAACTCAACCGGGGTCAGAAGGCAGGTCGCGGACAGCAAGTAGAGCGCGCAAGGTAGGATTCTCATGTCAATCGATCTTTCCGCCAGGTCGCAGCGCGCGACCCATTCGGCACCGATCACCTGAAACAATAATGACACTACATTTACAATAAATAGCTTGGGCTTCCAAGCCCGAGCAGGTGCAAGGGATGTTCATGATCTTGCGAATGGGTTGCGGTCGTCTCTTCAATCGCTTGCCATGAACATCTATTGCTCCGGGTCGGGGTTGAAAGCCCAATCTACTGATCAGGCTCAACTAAGCAAGTCGACTCCGCGTATTGAGTAAGAGGCATTGCCAGACCGGCTCTCCCCAGGCATGGCGCTTGAAGAACACTGGATGACGAAAGAAATCCAATTCTATGCCGTCCATATCATATCGTTCAAACTTATCCTTAATCTCCCCAAAGGCGTGCTCGCAGACCTCGGGGCGCCCATAATCAACTCCCGTCCACGCGCCATACGGCGGCCCATTTTCTCTCGTACCAAACAGGTACTCGGGGTGGTTCTTTTTGAACTGGCTTAACTCTCGCCCATCAACATCGTGGATATCGTTCATCCGCGAAGAGTTAAATATTTCAATGTTGTGCCGGCGGCAAAAATCCACCACGGCTTGCATCTGATCAATTCCTTCTGTGGGGGGGCTATGACTGTAAAACAGCTTTCCTCTCTTGTTGAAGATCGAGTCTACGTGCGTTCCCGCGAGCGGCGTAATGGCGTGGCCATCGCTGTTGTGAATGAGGCGTCTCTGCCGATGAGCAGCTTGCTTTCTCTGCTCTTTCATTTCTGCGCGACACTCGGTCTGTCCCGCTTTCTCCCGCTCCTTCGCACAGACCGGGAAGAGAATTGCCGTCAGGATAGCGATGATCGCTATCGCCAACGGCAATTTTATCAAAGCGAAACCTTTGCGATCAGTTGTCTTTTTGTTGCGTGCCAGATTCATCGCCTCACGTTCCGCCCTCGACGGACACGATGCGGAAGTCCTTGGCCGGGATCTCAATCGTGAAGCCGTCGTCGATGACCGGCAGCGGGGTGCTGGTTTCCACGCTGCGGTGCTCCAGCACCTTCCTGTCGCCCGAGCCGAGTTCAAGACGCCCGGCGTTCATTG
>CAZTAB010000537.1:0-11948 GCA_964611475.1 uncultured Verrucomicrobiota bacterium
TACTGCTCGAGCTGGATGAGCCAGTCTTCGCGGAGCGACCGGTCCAGATTCAACTCCAAGTCCAATGGCTTCCCGTCCCGCACAATCGAAATGCCAATCGAGTCGCCAACCTGCCGTTCCTGCACGAAGTAGGATACGATGGTTCGCTGGTCGGGGCGAAACTCCACCGTGCCATCGTTGGCTACGTCATGACCCGCCACCACGGTGATGACGTCATTGGTTTCCAGCACGCCGTCGGCCGGCGAATCGATCAGGATGCGCGTGACCAAGACCCCCGACACGTCTTCAGGAACCTTGTGGAGGGCACGCAGGGAGGGATTTTCCATATCCTGCATCACCACTCCAATACTGGGAAACCCGTCGTACTCGCCATCCTTGAGGTCCTGCATGAAGTGCTCGATAACCGGCATAGGAACCATGTACCCGATGTTCTCGGCGCTGCTCATCGACTGCATCACGACCCCGACGATCTCGCCGTCGACGATGACGGGGCCACCGCTGTTCCCGGGATTGATGGCCGCATCGATCTGGCCGGCGAGAAAGCTGCAGGAACTGTGGGCGTAGGTCTGGTGCTCGATCCTGGAAAGCACCCCCTTGGTAATGCTGAGCGTATCACCACCCAAGGGAAATCCGTAGACCAGGACTTCCTGCTGCGTGTGAGGCAATCCATTGAACGGCAAGGGTTTCACCCCGTCGAAAAACGACTCGTCATCCACCGTGAGAAGCGCCAGATCCGTTTCATGGGAAACGGCAAGGAGGCGGGCCTGGTATCGGTCCGGATCCCCGTTCTTGCGCACCTGGATAAACGTCTGATCGCTGACAACATGGGCATTGGTGAGAATGCGATTTTTCTTGATGACACAACCCGATCCCGTAGTCCGCCGCGGGCCGTACATTGACCAGGGGTTGTAGTAGTTCGCCCGATTGTGGACCGTGTAGAGCTTGACGATCGCGTCACGGACTTGCTGGTTTCTGCCAAAACCGGTTCCTGCCAACAGAACAAGAAGCAGGGAAAGGCCAACGATCCTAGCGTACGGGGCACTCATATCCGGCAGATCTCCATTCGTCAAATCGTAGTGGCTGGGCCGGAGATTGTCGAGTGGCGTGAAGGGCATTCGTTCGAAGGCATGGCTCCCCTTCACCGGCCGGGGCTGATCTTTATGACAGGCCCCGCGGCGGCGTTCGGCTCCGGTTTGCTATTGGACTCGTTTCTGTATAGACACGTGGACAATATGGTCGACCGAGCGCTCATTCAACTGCTGCGCAAGCACAACCGCATCCTGATCGTCACCGGGGCCGGGATCTCCACGGGCAGCGGAATACCGGATTTCCGCGGGCCGGACGGCGCTTGGAAGACACGGCAGCCCGTCTACTACGACGACTTCATGACCTCCGAATCCGCCAGGATGGAGCACTGGGGCTTCAAATTGGAAAGCTGGGCGGGAATACGTGACGCAAAGCCAAATGACGCGCACCGCGCGATTGTTTCGTTGGAAGACGCCGGGAAACTGGAACTGCTCGTGACGCAGAATATCGACGGGCTACACTCCGCGGCCGGATCGTCCGGAGAGCACCTGGTCGAAGTCCATGGAACGAACCGCCTGGTAGAATGTCAGTCGTGTGGTTCCTTGACCGATCCGCAGCCACATTTCGATTTCTTCCGGGAGCACCACATACCGCCGCTCTGTGGATGCGGTGGATTTCTGAAGCCCGCCACCATCAGCTTCGGGCAGCCACTGCACGAAAACGACACGCGGCGCGCAGCGCATGGGGCTTCCACAGCCGACCTGGTCATCGCCCTGGGAACCTCGCTTACCGTGAATCCGGCCGCATCCATCCCGCTCATCGCGGTACGCCGGGGCGTTCCCTATGTCATTATCAACCGCGGGCATACGGAGCATGACGGAATGCCCTGCGTAACGCTACGGCTGGACGGAGACGTGGTGGAGCTGTTTCCGCCGGCGGTGGACAAGGCGCTGACAGTTGAAAATACCGAATGACAAAAGCGGCAAAGACCCGGGGAATGACGAACAACAAATGGATCCGTGACAAATCGAGGAGCTTCCGGCCATTGAATGTGCGTTTCCCATTCGGGTATTCGTCATGCCCCAGTCCCGTTGCTGGAAAGGAAAAAGCACGTATACCTGCATCGAATGCAGGTCCACATATTCAACCCCTATCAGGATATTCCTTGCGACGGGAGTGCCCCGACCGCCCCCATTTCCGGTGCGCCTACGAGCCCTGCGGCGGCTCCGCGGCCCGAAGTTCCTCAAACGAACCGGCCATAAAGATTTCCAGCAGCCAAAGGAGAATCGAAGTTTGGAGAAGGGATCCAGAGGCCGATCGTGGATCTCGATGGTCCGGGATTTGAGCCTGTTCCCGATTCAGGGGCAGGCACGGGGAGCGGTTTTCCATTGGCAAACCGGGCAGTTTCAGGTTCTATTCCCCGTCGATTTCCGGGGCCGGAAGATCGCGGATCCATGGTTCCCACGGAGAGGTGGCTGAGTGGACGAAAGCGCACGATTGGAGTTCGTGTGGGCGTTAACAGCGTCCCGTGGGTTCGAATCCCACCCTCTCCGCCAGCCTCCGCTCGCAACGGAGAGCGGAGGCTGCCATGTCGGAGCCCCATTGAGTGCCCCCTTCGGACAGGTCCGGAACCTGGCCGCTACCGCAAAATATCCCGCCAGTCATACGCCTCCCTCCATCCGAGCATATCGCGGATCTTTTTTGTCGAGAAGGGCGTCTGGTGGGGGGAATCTAGCGGAGGCACGTCGAAATGATCGTAGCCGTATCTCGTTAACAACTCCGCGGTCGGAGTCTCCTGATGCACGTTGTGGGCGGCAAGGTTGAAAACTTCTGCACCTTCCAAGTCCGACTCCAACCACGCGAGGCAGGCCGTCGCCACGTCGCGCGCATCGACGTAGGACCAAAGGCAGTCGCCCCCCAATCCCTCGTCCTCCACGAACCGCTTCAGCTTCGCCCGGCCAAAGTCATTGTCGTAAATAATGCGCGAGAGCCGGAACCCCGCAATCGACATCCCGTGCCAGCGGAAAAAATCCACGGCAAGCCGCTCCAAGAGCAGCTTGGAACAGCCGTACATCCCGGGCGGCGCCACATTGTTTTCCTCCGTCACAGGCAGCGACGGCTGGTCCGTTTCATCCCCATAGGTTTCGATGCTCGACGCCCACGCAATTCGCTTGATCCCCGCATTTCGCGCGGCCTGGAACACGTTGAATCCTGCAGTGGCAACCTGGTGAAACGCCTCCGTCGCGCTCATCCATGCATCTCCCGGCGGGCTGCCGAAATGGACCACCCCTTCTGCGCCGGCGAACAGGTCGCTCAGCCCGGCCGCCTCCCGCAGATCGTGACAGACATAGTTCGCCGGCGATACTTCTGTTCGGGCAGCAATGTCAATGCCCACAACATCGAACCCGCGATCCAGCAGCACCGAGTCGATCGACGCGCCGGTTCCACCCAAAACGCCCGTAACAATGATCCGTCTCATATTCTGCCCCCTTGAACCTGCTATTTGAACCTGCTAGCGAACATAAGTCGGCGAACAGGCACGGAAGTCAAGGTTCGACTCAGGCCTTCAAAATATCATCTGGTATGCTGCGCCGTGTTTTAAAAAACACCGACAGCTGGCTCCGTGCTTCGCGGTTCCCCCGCCCCCCGCTTTTCGTCCGCTGATTCAATTCCGTACAGGGTGCCGCCGCCATACAAATGCAATTCGCCGAGTCGATTTGGCCGAGATGGCGGATCACGGCGTAGACGCCAGGACCCGGCAGGTGTTCTGAGTGGAGAAACCCGTGGGATCATAAGCACTCAGCCTGTCGCCACTGCCGAAACTCGAGAAGCCCGAGTCCATCCAATTCACCGGCTCCGCCAGGTCGGTCGTAAACTGCAGGGTGTATTGGAACGCCAGATCGCGGTCAAACGACAAGGCCACAACATTTGCAAGGACAATGGCCACAAGATCGGGGGAGGGGAAAACCTCAGTGACCGAGAATTCGTCCAGGGTCGTCTCGACTACGTTATGCCAGAACCCGGAGAAAAGATTGGACTGCGACCCGCAGGCCTGAAGTCCCGTCTCCGTGACGAGGTCCGAGCCGTGGGATCCGTCCAGATTCAGTTCGTCGATGCCATAGGAATAAGCAGAGTGCGGAGCTGGTATTGTAACTTGCTGGCACTGCCAGCTTCTACCAGGTGTTGATTTGCTAGTCCGCGCCGGTATCCACATTCGACGGCCCAACTGTCTCCGCTCGACATTGCCGTCGGCCCGGAACCGGATCGCGGCCATCATGGGCTGCGAATTCTAGTACCCCGCAGTCTCCGTGCAGAAACCACAATCTTCCTGCATTACGGCAAAGTCCCTGCCAAAAACCCAACGTTGGCGCTGGGCGTCACGTCCGTGTTTTCGCCGGAAAGATACAAGGCCACCGAGAGCGTCACCGGGCCATCGTCCGGATTGAGCATGACCACAGTCTCCGATCCCGGCGGATCGACGAACTTGTAGCCACCCTCCGAGGAACTGTTGCCCGTCTGTCGTACAGCGGCGAACATGATGTTCGGCGTGTTGTTGAATGTCCAGGTCGAGAACCATCCATGAAGCCGGCCACTCGAATTATTGCTGCCCAGTTCCGAACCTGGTGTAAACCGGGAAACATCGTTGAAATCCCCATTGTAGACAAACGTCGCCCGGCCGGACCCGACCCATGCGAACGTGGCCGCGGCAACCACGGCCCGCACAAGATTCGGGTAACAGAACAAGCCCCACAGGATGGAATAAAAGACATCTGCATCCACTCTACCGGGCAGGGTTTGCCGGATCAATCATCTGCCAATTGCCAATGAAGCGCGGTTGGGACATGAAACCCCATCGCAATAAAGCGGTGTGCTGCATGGGAAACTCTGAAGTTCAGAGGGAGGAGAAGCGATGAATTGTTCGCTCGCGATAGATTTCACCGGGCCGGAGGATCGTGGAAGGGAATTCCGGGTGGTTGGGGGCATCGGGATGGTGCTGCATTTCCAGACAGAAGCCACCATACTGGGAATACATGCATCCGCCAGCCCCCTGAACGCCGTCGAGAGAGTTTCCCGTATAAAACATAAATGTCGGCTGCGAGGTATGTACGGTCATCTTTCTGCCAGATGCGGGTTCGTGAACTGTCGCAGCAAGAGACATTTCCCCATCCTGACGAATCACGAAGCAGTGGTCGTATCCCCTTTTCCAGCGAGGCGCCAACGGCGCCTCGGAAATCCGCTCGCCAATGCGTCGCGCTTCGCGAAAATCGAGCGGGCCACCATCAACGACGATCCGCCTTCCCGTCGGGATCAGCCCCTCATCGACCTCCAGGTACGCATCGGACTCCAACCGGACGTGGTGACCCAGCACATCGCCTCGCCCGGCGCCGGCCAGATTCCAGTAGGCATGATTAGTCATGTTCACAAGCGTGGGAGCATCAGTCTCCGCTCCGTAGGTAGTGATGAGCTCGTTCCCATCGTTCAGCGTGTACGTAACTGTCACATGGGCATTTCCAGGGTATCCGCCCTCGCCGTCCGGACTCTCGCAGCGGAAACGCACAGTCTGGTCATCCAGGATGCTCGCGTCCCAGTTCTTCTGATGAAACCCTTCAGGTCCCCCGTGAAGGTGATTGGGCGCCTCGTTCGCGGGCACTTCATAGCGCACACCGTCAATCAAAAACGCCGCCCCGCCAATCCGATTCGCAAACCGCCCAACCGTCGAGCCGAGGAAATTGGGCGTATTCTGGTAATGGTCCAGGCTCTCCAGGCTGAGCACAATATTTTCAGCCGTTCCCCCACGATCCGGCGCGCGGAGGGACACGAGCGTGGCACCAAAAGTAATAAGGGAACAGCTCAGCCCGTTTGCATTGGCAATCGTAAAGCGACGCGCGTCGGCGCCGAACAGTTGTTCCCGCACGCTCATGGCTCCGCACCCTACGGAATCCGTGTTAGACAATCGACAATAAAACGGAAGGGATGAAGCGGGTCGATGGATGGCGCTTGTTCCACATAGCCATTTACCGTAAGGTCGAAAATGATGCGTGCATGGCACGACCAGTGCCGACCGGCATGGTGCGTCGGCAAACTCGGAGACACGATGAGAGCCCCGTGGTCAATCCAACTTGTGATGTATCTGTTCGCCGCGGGCTGCGCGGCGGAAAAGGCCGTGAGTCCCACGCCATCGAAAGGAGAAACCCACCCCATGTACAGCAAGCCCAACGACAAGGTCCTAAAGGAAACGTTGACGCCTCTTCAGTACGAGGTAACGCAAGAGGACGGGACGGAACGCCCATTCAGCAACGAATACCATGACAACAAAGACGCGGGAATTTATGTGGATATTGTTTCAGGAGAACCCCTTTTCAGCTCTCTGGAAAAATTCGATTCGAAAACAGGCTGGCCCTCTTTCTGGAAACCCGCGGAAGGCGTGGAAATCATCGAAAACGTGGATCGGAAATTTGGGATGACACGAACGGAAGTGCGTTCGAAATACGGCGATTCGCATCTGGGGCACATGTTCGACGATGGCCCGGCTCCTACCGGTCTTCGCTACTGTATCAACTCGGCGAGCCTGCGGTTCATTCGGGCGGACCGCCTGGCAGAGGAGGGGTACGGCGAATACGCAAAACTTTTTGGGAAGTCGCCGGCGGGGCCCAAGGATCCGGAAAGCGTGGTCCCCGGCGAGAGCCAATAGCACCCGCCTTTGCTCCCGGCCAAAGCTCCAATCCCTGAATAATCCGGCCTCTTCTCCCGCCTTGCGGGTCAGGGGAGGTCTAGGCTCCCGGCCCGATCATGCACATCGCATGTCAATCCGTGCAAATTGCACCTGATCTCGTCCCGGATTTTCTTGCAGGCGCACCGTGCGCCTTGTGGATGCAAATCCGTTCCAACGCTGTGACCATGGCACCCTTCCGGCGGGAATCAGGAGAATCGATTTTCCCTTCAACCGAATCAGCGTCTCGGATCGGGGGAAGAGCCGTGGTCGGCAAGAGCGGCGCCACTCCCCGACCAAAGGCAAAAACTCACCCGTTGGCTTCAATCGTTTCAGAGGCAAGTCCCAACGCCCCGAAATGAGAAGGCCGCCCCCAATTGAGACGGCCCGATCATTTCTCCGCAGCAGGGATGTTACTTCATTTTCGATTCTTTATAGACCACATGCTTGCGGGCAATCGGATCGTACTTCTTGATCTCCAGCTTCTCCGATTTGTTGGTCGGGTTCTTGGAGGTCGTGTAAAAATGGCCGGTGCCAGCCCCAGATACCATCTTGATCATTTCTCGTGCCATGGGAGTATCCTTTCGCCTCTCTCCTCCCCCAATTCGAAGGGAGAAGAAAACAGTCCGGGATCCTGACAAACAACCCCGATTGGGGCAAGCCTTTTCCGGTAGATTCCAGTAGGTTGAGAAGATGAACCGAGAAACGAAACGCCTTTCGCCGTCCCCATGAAGATCGGGATTCTTTCGGATATTCACGCAAATCTTCATGCGCTTCGGGCGGTGCTGAGCCATCTGGAGGGGCAATCACCCGATCATGTAGTCGTGGCCGGCGAAGTCGTCAATCGTGGTCCTTTTTCGGAGGAGTGCGTAGTGGAGATCCTCGAACGGCGCGATCGTCTGGGTTGGAAAATCTTGAAGGGAAATCATGAGGATTTCGTTTTGGAAAAGAGAGGCGCGCATTCCCAATCCCCGCCATGGGAAGAGGAGGTATGCCGCCACAGCGCCTGGACCTGCTCAAGGCTGAACGGATACCTCGACGACATCGCCGCATGGCCCGACCACGCGGATCTCGAGCCGGTGCGTGGAACGTTGATCCGCGTAGTGCACGCGTCCCGGATCGACAACCGCACGGGGATCTATTCCCGCCTCTCGGACCGTGAACTCCTCGAGCGGATCGACAGGGAGCCCGACATATTCTGCGCGGGACATACGCATGTGCCATTTATTCGCAGGCTGGAGTCGTCGATCGTCGTGAACGCCGGGGCCGTTGGGCTTCCTTTCGATGCCGATCCGCGTGCCGGATATGCGCTGCTGTTCTTTGATGGAAACAGCTGGAACGCAGAAATTGTCAGGATACCCTACGCGCGGGAACCGGTCATCCAGGCCTTTCACGATACCGGATACCTTGAGGAGGGAGGGCCGATGGTTCGCCTGATTCTTGATGAACTCCGGCACACCCGCCCCAACCTCCGGCTCTGGCACAAGCATTTCGAAGACCAGGTCGCCTCGGGCAAAATATCGGTGGAGCAATCGGTCGACGAGTTCCTGTCCCGCAGAGACAGTCTCTAATTACCGCCCGGGCACCCCTCGGGCTCCTCTGATCCGCCAGTGGGACCTTTTCCCGTCCCGGACTCGACCTGCATCAGGTCGCGCCATGTCTTTAAAGGCCCCCTCCGAATATCTAGGTGCGGAAAGGACGTGTCGCAGAGCATCCGTTGAAACACTGGATGCTCTCGTCAGCCTGCTCGCGGGCCAGGGCATCCGGATCCGGCTCGAAGGAACGGGCCATCATGCAAATTTGTCGGCCCGTGGCCCCATGGCAATTGCGGGAATGGTTTCTCAGGTCGCAGAAATGCGGGGAGCGCAGGATTACATTGGAAATCCATCACAAACCGCTTCCACCGTATTCTCCCGGCAGTGCGTGGTCAGCGAGTTCATTGAGCTCTGCCACCTCCCGAGACGATAGGGCTCCAGGGATTACGAGCATAAAGGTTAAATTGAAACTTTTTCTATGGGGTCATTTCTGGCACAGATTAGTCTCCCGGCTATGTACAGAATTCCGAGCAGGCTTGAATACCACGCGACGGTTTCCTGACAAGCAGCTATTCGATGGCAGTGATAAGCGATGATGTACACAAGGTGAGCAAAAAAACATGACAATTGAAGTCACATCAGAAGGCGAAACCCATTCTCCAAGTTTCGATATCGAATCCGCTTTGGCCGAGATGGACGAACGCGGGTACTGCATTCTTCCGAATGTAATTTCCACGGAAAAATCGGACAAGGCCCGAGAAATCCTGCAGGGACTTTTGGCAACAGAAATTGACGACCAGGCCGTGGAAAGAAAACACCAACGCGTAGGCGGAATAGCACACAAACATCCGCTCTTTCTTGAATTGCTTGCGCACCCCCTCATCATCGCGCTTTGGAAGCGCTATCTGGGGGAGGACATCATATGCTCAACCTGGACAGCAAATACGCTTTATCCCGGATATGACGAAATCGCTTGGCATGCAGACTACCCCTACTGGTCGCTGATCCCCCCCTGGCCAACAGGCAACTTTGCAGGGCAGACCCTGTGGCTGCTTGATGACTTTACCGAAGAGAATGGAGCGACGGGGGTTGTTCCATTCTCGCATCGCAAAGGTCATCCTCCCGAGCAACCGACAAACCAGTGGCGTGAAGATGGAGAACTGTTGGTCGGGCCGCGGGGTTCCGCTGTAATCGGCCATGGGGCTTGGTGGCACACATCCCGACCAAACCGGACGGACCAACCCCGTTCGTGTTTGCTCGGTATGTATCTGATGCCATGGTTTATCCCGCAGGAAGACATGCGTAGCCAACTGACTCGTGTCGTGAACCCTTCCAGCCTGGTAACGCAGTTGATGTGCGGAAACCAGCATATTCCTAAAGTGATCGGCGAGTAGCATGTTGACAAGCCGTTGCTTTCATCCAACTCAAATCTATCTCGTATGAGTATGGCAGGAAAAACATGGCGTTTGCGCTGAATTCTGGATGGCGTTGCATCTTGTGGATGATTGGAAATCGATTGAGGTCACAAACCGGTCGCTACAGCTTCAAAAGGGGTACGCGGAACACACAGCCCTCCGGTCGCCGCCTTCGACAACGGTTGGGGTGAAGCCCCGGCTGCAAGAAAAAACACGGCTCCACCTTGGGACCAGTTTCCCTTCTCCTGTCTCCGTCCGGGACTAGTTCAAACCCGCCGCCCTACTGGCAGGCTTCGCACTCTCCTCCGTTGAGCATCGCTTCCAGGCTACAGGCAGTAGCTTCTTCCGTCGTGTACTCCGGTTTTGGATCGTTGTTTTCTTGTTCGCAAACGACGCCACGCGTTTCCTTGCGAACACTGACGGTCGCCTTTTCAATATTCGAAGCACCAAGCGTCCGAAGGTAATAGGTTGTCTTCAGGCCCTGGTGCCAGGCGGCCCGGTACATGTGAGAAAGCGTCTTCAGGTCCGGCTTGGCTAGGAACAGGTTGACAGACTGTGACTGATCAATCCACTTCTGCCGCCGCGCGGCGGCGCGAATGATGTAGTTGTAGTCAATGCCGAATGCGGTGGAAAACCTTTCTTTGACCTCCTCCGGAATTCGGTCGATGTCCTGCAATTCGCCATCGAAATACTTCAGGTCGTCGATCATCTGCTGGTCCCACAGGCCCAGTTCCTTCAGTTCGCGGACAAGCGAAATATTGAGAACGATAAAGTCACCCGACAGGTTGCTTTTCACGAAGAGGTTCTTGTACGACGGCTCAATGCACGGCGTTGTGCCCATGATATTCGAAATGGTCGCGGTCGGCGCTATGGCCAGCACGTTCGAATTTCTCATTCCCTGTCTGGCAATCTTTCTTCTCACGCCGGTCCAGTCCATCCGACCGGACCGGGGCACGTCCACATCTACGCCCCGCTCCTTTTCGAGCAAGTCGATCGAATCCTGCGGAAGAATGCCCCGCTCCCACTTCGAGGACTTGAACGATTCGTAGGTCCCCCGCTCCGCCGCGAGGTCACTGGACGCCTCGAACGCGTAGTAAGCCACCGCCTCCATAATTTCGTCGTTGAACTCAACGGCCTCGTCGGAAGCAAAACGAAGGCCCTTCCTGTACAGCGCATTCTGCAGCCCCATCACGCCCAGGCCCACTGGCCGGTTGCAAAGATTGGACCGTTTCGCCGCCTCCGTCGGGTAAAAGTTCAGGTCGATGACATTATCCAGGGCCCGGACCGCGACACGCACGGTGTCCTGAAGCTTCTCATGATCAATTTTCCCGTCATCGCACAGGTGCGTATCGAGCACCACCGACCCCAGGTTGCAAACGGCGGTTTCCTCACTGCTCGTGTTGAGCGTGATTTCCGTGCATAGATTGGAGCTGTGGATAACGCCCGCGTGATCCTGGGGACTTCGCAGGTTGCATGCGTCCTTGAAGGTAATCCAGGGATGGCCCGTTTCAAACAGGACCTTCAGCATGCGCTTCCATAGTTCGATCGCGGCAACTTTCTTGCCGTGCAGCCTGCCCTCCGCGACCTGCTGTTCGTAGTACTCATACCGCTCCTCGAACGCCCGCCCATACAACTCGTGCAAGTCGGGCGTCTCGCTGGACCGGAACAAGGTCCAGTCCTTCCGCGCCTCCATCCGCTTCATGAACAAATCCGGCACCCAGTTAGCGGTGTTCATGTCATGCGTCCGGCGGCGCTCGTCCCCGGTATTCCGGCGAAGTTCAAGGAAGTCTTCGATATCGTTGTGCCAGGTCTCAAGGTAGGCGCAGCCCGATCCGCGCCGCTTTCCGCCCTGGTTGACCGCCACGAGCTGGTCGTTGTGAAGTTTCAGGAATGGGATCACTCCCTGGCTCTCCCCGTTGGTGCCGCTGATGTAGCTTCCGGTGCCGCGGACCGACGTCCACGATCCGCCCAGACCGCCGGCCCACTTGCTGAGAAAGGCATTCTCGGCAATTCCGCGAATCATGATGCTCTCGATGCTGTCATCGACCTTGTAGAGGTAGCAGGACGAGAGCTGACTGTGCAGCGTGCCGCTGTTAAAGAGCGTCGGCGTGGAGGAGCAATAGCGCCGGCTCTTGTAGAGGCCGTAAAGGCGGCACACCCACCCTTCCCGATCTTCATTCTCGTTGAGGAAGAGGCCCATCGCCACCCGCATCCAGAACAACTGTGGCGTCTCGATGCGCCGGGGCCGGGTCCCGGTCATAT
>CAZTAB010000538.1:0-3384 GCA_964611475.1 uncultured Verrucomicrobiota bacterium
CAAAATTTCCAGACCTGGCCTGCGCCTAGAGGACTTGAAAAGCCTATATCCCACTGTATTCACATAGGCGTGGTCGGAATCCGTACACACCCTAGTGTACCCGCCTGCCAGGTTGAATACGACATCTCGGGGGCCCGTGCAAAGAGAAAAGGATAAAAACTGGTTTTTTTGATTCAGATCAAAAAAGCTCCCCGCTTTCAGGTGTCTTGGCGTCATGTTCGATACAGTCGGGGGCGTCATGCCTCGCATTGTTCACCCTCGAGGAGACCTCGTAGGTCTCCATCCGGGAGGCTGGGTAGGAGTCTAGCAGTGGCGTCAAATCGTCGGGCTGGCGGATGTCAGGATTCAGCCAGGTCGGGAAGTCTTCACGGGGTATAATGACGGGCATGCGGTGATGAATTCGCGAGACCAGCTTGTTTGCCACGGTGGTTAGGATGGTCGACGTTGTCAATTTCGTCCCGTCCGAACCCTGCCAGTCTGCATACAGTGCCGCAAAGGCAAAGGGTTTCCCGGACGTAAGCCGAATATACATGGGCCTCTTGTATCGCCCACCCTCGACCTTTGCCCATTCGAAAAAGCCGTCGGCGAGAATCAGGCACCGCTTTCGCTTGAAGGAAGAGCGGAAGGAGGGCTTTCGGGCCACCGTCTCGGCCCGTGCGTTGATCATCCTGCTTCCGATTGCCGGATCCTTTGCCCCGTGTGGCACCAGGCCCCACTGTGTAAAGGTCAGGCGGTTGGCGGCGGTGTTGAGGACGGTCAGCACGGGTTGTGTTGGCGCGATGTTGTACCGGGGCGGGAGTTGGAGTTCCCCCTCCATCTCGCCCACCAGTTCTTCGATCTGCTGGAGCGGTTTTGCAAGCGTGAATCGGCCACACATTGGTGATATATTCTGCCAGAGGACCGGTGATGTGGTTGGTTCTGCGCCTGGTTCGGGCGGAAAGAACAGGAAACCGAAAGTCTGTGCAGTCGCTTCATTATATCGAGACGGGGCCGGCGGCGTCTAGAGCCGTTGTCTTCCTCCATGGGTTTCTTGGCACGCTCGATGACTGGTCGGAGACCTCCGGGTGTCTTGGAGGCGCTTTCCGGTGCATCCGGGTTGACCTGCCGGGGCACGGGGGTTGCATCGGATTGCGGGATCCGGATGAGTACACGTTCCGGGGCGCATGCTCGGCTGTTTGTGACCTGGTTGAGGGACTTTTCCTCCGCGATCCCTTCCTTGTTGGCTATTCCATGGGGGGACGGTTGGCGCTTTCCCTCGCCGTTTTTTCGGGATTCTTTCGCGCCGCCGCCATCGTGTCGGCCACGGCCGGATTTCGCAAGGATGGGGAGAGGGAAGCGCGTGCGATGGCCGACCTTGCTCTCGCCGGGAGGATCCGGTCGGAACCATTGCCCCAATTTCTCCGGGCCTGGTACGGGCAGCCTCTATTTCGTGAGCTGGCCTCCCAGCCCGACCTCCTTGAGGAGGTTCTGCACCGGCGGGCGGGCGGGGATCCCTTGGAGTTGGCCCGGGCAATGGAGGGAATGAGCGTTGGGGTGCAACCCCCTTGCTGGGACGGGTTGGCGGGCTCGGGCCTTCCCCTTCTTTTCGCGGCAGGAGAGAGGGATTCGCGCTATGCGCAGTTCGCTGCGGAGATGGCGGCGGCGGCACCTTCCGGTCAGCTGAAGATCTTTTCGGGCTGCGGGCACGCCTTGCACCTGGAACAGCCACGTGCCTTTGCGGCGTGCCTGGGGGAATTTGTCAATTCCCTCCCAGGGTAGGAAGTCTCCGGGTGGGGGGCTTGCATCTTTAATTCCTTGCAGTTTGCCGAGCCCGCATCCTACAAAAGCTAAGGGTTTGGGTCCGGGTGCCTCATGGCTGAGCTTCAACTTACCGAAAAACAACAGGCTACGGTCGCATTTGCAGTCACCCTTGTCTGTGCGGTGGTCATCGTGTGCTTTGTTGGCGCCGTGCTCCTGCTCTTGGGGATGTTTGTCGCCCGGTTTTCGAATATTCTCCTTCCTTTGGCGGTGGCGGGAATCCTTGCCCTGATGCTCAAGCCGTATCACGCGGTTCTCACCCGGTGGATGAAGGGCCGGAAATGGCTCGCAGTGATTCTGGTGTTCCTGTCCATCATCATCCCGCTTGGCATCGTGATGGGATTCCTCGGGGCGACGCTCACGAAGCAGACACTCGATTTGGTCGAGTTCGTAACGGACGAGGGGGAGAGCGGCCTCTGGGCCAAGATGGATCAGGTGATGGAGGCGTACCTTCCCACAGTTCAGGTGATTTGGGATCGGTACGAGGTCGACGAAAAGCTGAGGACGGCGATGGAGGAGCATGGATCCCTCATTGCAGGTTGGGTGACGCGGTGCGGGGAACGCGCGCTGGAGGCGTGGGGAAGCGCGTTCCAGGCTGCCGCCGGTCTGTTCGGGTGGTTCATCCTGCCCATCTATCTGGCCTTCTTTCTGGTGGGCGAACGGGTAGGGAAAAAGCAGCTGGAAAGCGGGATGCCGTTTCTGAAGGAGAGTACGCGGCAGGATATCTCCTATTTGGTTTTCGAGTTCGTTGAAATCGTCGTTGGCTTTTTCCGAGGGCAACTGGTGATCGCGCTCATTCAGGGAGTGCTGTACGCGATCGGCTTTTCCCTGGTCGGGATGAAGTACGGATTCTTCATCGGTCTGGCGCTCGGGTTGCTGAATGTCATCCCCTATCTTGGCAGCATGGTTGGGCTGGCGGTGGCGCTTCCCATGGCGTTTTTTCAGGTGGATGGAGGCCCCATAACCCTCGCCCTGGTTGTGCTCGTCTTTACCGTCGTCCAGTGCATCGAGGGCTATTTCCTGACGCCGAAAATCATGGGAGAGCAAACCGGCCTGCATCCGCTGACGAGCATCGTCGCGATCTTTTTCTGGGGTGCATTCTTCGGGGGCGTCACCGGGATGCTGCTGGCCATTCCGCTGACCGCGTTCCTTGTCGTGTTTTGGCGACTCGCGCGCACGAAATATATTACAGAGGTCATTTAACGCTACGGTAATATCATGAGCAGAAACCTTGTCGTTGCGCTGGTCCTTATCGCGTTTTTGGTTCTTCTCTTCATCTTCAACCGGGGGCAGGTGGAAGTGGATTTGCTTGTCACGAAAATCAAGACATTGAAATCGATCGTTTTCCTGTCCTTCGCAGGCGTCGGGATCGTGATCGGGATCCTCCTGAAGAGATGAATTGGGCCGGGCCGATTCGCCGTGTTTCTCTTTGCTGGGCGGCCCTGTACGCAGCCCTGATCGTGCCCTGCGCTGGTTCGCCTTCTGGCGCGAACCACGGCCCCGTGTACTATGACTGGGGGCCGATCGCCAGCAGGATTGAGGGTGTGAACGGTGTCGTTCGCAAGCAAATCCTCGGACCTTTTTATG